>JAUXGG010000001.1 GCA_030622265.1 Candidatus Eiseniibacteriota bacterium | reverse complement strand
GTCGGCCGATGATATCTGGTTGTCGAAGAAGAGAAGTTCCATCTGGCCCGTCAGGTCCTCGAGGGTTATGAATCCCAGCTTCTTCCCCTCCCGGGTGAAGTGGATCCGCTTGCCCGCGATGATGCCGGCGACGATCACACGCTTACCATCGGCGGCGCGCTTGGCCTCCGCCAGCGAGGACGTGGTGAAAGCGTCTACCTCGCGGCGGTACCTGGAGAGAGGGTGCCCGGAACAGTAGAACCCCAGCACGTCCCGCTCCCGCGAGAGCTTCTCCAGGAGCGACCACTCCTCTGCATAAGGGAGCCTGCGCTCGATACCCGTCCTTTCCCCCTGGGTCTCGAGGATCTTAAGAAGCGAGGTCTGGCCCGTGCTCCGGTCTCTCTGCACTTTCTGTCCCACCGAGAGCGCGGCCTCGATCCCCGCAAGAATCTGGGGCCGGTGGCCCTCAAGGGAGTCCAGGGCGCCCGCGCAAACCAGGCTTTCCAGCATGCGGCGGTTGATGCTCTTAAGGTCCACCTTCTCACAGAGGTCGAACACATTCTCAAAAGGACCGCCATCGGCCCGGGCTCTCATGATGGACTCAATGGCCGCCCGGCCCACGTTCTTGATGGCGGTGAGCCCGAACCTGATACCATCATCGGTCACCGTGAAATCCGCGTCACTTTCGTTTATGTCGGGTGGCATCACCTGGATTCCCATCGACCGGCACTCCTCCATCAGGATCACGATGCGGTCGGTATTTCCGGTTTCGCTCGTCAGGCACGCGGCCATGAACTCCATGGGATAGGTGGCCTTGAGATAAGCAGTATAATAGGAAAGCAGAGCGTAAGCTGTGGAGTGAGACTTGTTGAAACCGTAGCCGGCGAAGTTCATGATGGTGTTGAAGATCTTCTCGGCCACCTGCTCTTTGATGCCGTTACCCACGGCGCCCCTGACGAAGTTGCGGCGCTGCCGGTCCATCACCTCCGGCTCCTTCTTACCCATGGCGCGCCTCAAGATATCGGCCTGGCCCTTAGAGAATCCGCCGAGCTTGTTGGCTATTTCGATCACCTGCTCCTGGTAGAGGATCACCCCATAGGTATCCTTGAGGATGGGCTTGAGCGACGGGTCCTCATATGTGGTCTTCTTCGTCCCGTGCTTTCTCTTGATGAAGAGCTCCAGCATCTCACTCCCCATCGGACCCGGCCGGTGCAGGGCATTGATGGCGATGATGTCCTCGAACCTCTCAGGGCCCAACCGCCGCAAGAGATCGCGCATGCTGGCGCTTTCAAGCTGGAAGACCCCGACCGTCCGCCCCTCGCTCACCATCTTGTAGACCCCGGCATCGTCAAGAGGGAGAGTCTCGAGGTCGACATCCACGCCGTGCTGGGCCTTGATCATGGCAAGAGCGTCCTCGATGATGCTCAAGGTCGTAAGTCCCAAAAAATCCATCTTGAGGAGCCCGATGCTCTCGACCGAATTCATGTCATACTGGGTTACCACCTCGCCCTTGGACCCGCGATAGAGGGGGACATAATCGATCAGCTTGCCCGGCGTGATCAAGACACCCGCCGCATGCGTGGAGGCGTGGCGCGCCAGCCCCTCCAGCTTCCTGGCCATCTGCACGAGTTCGCGGTAGTTATCGCTGGAAGCGATCTGCTTGAGCTCCTTCACCCGCTCGAGCGCGGTGTCCAGGGTCATCCCCGGCTCGGGAGGAATCATCTTGGCTATCCGGTCCACCTCGGGGATAGGGACCTTAAGGACGCGGCCCACATCGCGGAGCGAGGCCCTTGCCCCCATAGTCCCGAAGGTGATGATCTGCGCCACGCAGTCAGAGCCGTACTTGTTGGAGACATAATCGATCACTTCCTGACGGCGCTTGTCGCAGAAGTCGATATCAATATCCGGCATGCTGATCCGCTCGGGATTCAGGAACCTCTCGAATACCAGGCCGAACCGCAGCGGATCCACATCGGTGATTTTCAGGCAATAGGAGACGAGACTTCCTGCGGCTGAGCCCCTCCCCGGCCCCACCGGGATTCCCATCTTCCGGGCGGCTTCCACCAGGTCCCTTACAATAAGGAAGTAACTCGAGTACTTCATCTGCTCGATGATCTTAATCTCGAATTCCAGCCGGTCCAGGGCTTCCCGTCCCGGCGTGCCGTACCTCTTCTCCAGGCCCTTCCGGGCGAGCGCCTCAAGATAGGAATTGGCGTTCTGATAACCCTCGGGAATCGGGAAGTCGGGCAGCCGGATCACCCCGAGCTCCAGATCGAGATTGCACTTCTCGGCAACCTCCACTGTATTGGTTATGGCCTCGGGGGCCTCGGGAAAGAGAGCCTTCATCTCATCGGGGCTCTTAAAATAGAACTCATCGTTGAAGAAGCGCATCCGGTTGGGATCATCCAGGTCCTTGCCCGTCTGAAGGCAAAGCAGGATGTCATGGGCTCTTGCATCATCCTTGGCCATATAGTGACAGTCATTGGTCGCGACCAGCGAAAGATCGAGCTCGCGCGCCATCTCCACGGCGCCCTTTACGATGGTCTCTTCCTGGGGAAGGCCGTGCCGCTGGATCTCCACGTAGACATTCTCCTTGCCGAAGATCTCAGTCAGCCGGCCCATCTGCGACCTCGCCCTTGCGGAATCCCCACCCGCCAAGTCTTCAGAAACCACACCCTTAAGACATGCGGTCAGGGCTACCAGTCCCCCGCTGTGCTCGCTCAAGAGGTCGAAGTCCACCCGGGGCTTATAGTAGAAACCCTCGGTATAGCCTTTGGATGATAGCTTCATCAGGTTATTGTAGCCTTCGGTGTCCTTCGCCAGGCAGACCAGGTGATTGCTGGTATCCCAGGCGCTCCTGCCAGTGGGCTTACGGTCAAACCTGTTGGTGCGGGAGACATAAAGCTCGCACCCGATGATGGGCTTGATCCCTTCCTTCAGGGCCCTCTTGTAAAAGCTGATCGCCCCGAACATGCTGCCGTGGTCGGTGATAGCAAGCGCCGGCATCTTGAACTTCATGGCGCGGTCGATATAGTCGGTGATTCTTCCGGCACCGTCGAGGAGACTGTAATCGGAGTGGACATGAAGGTGGACGAAATCGGAATACTTCAAAGCGGCTACCTCGAGAGATCCAGGACGACTTCTTTGACTGCAAGATTTCCAAGCCTGTCTTCGGCCTCAAGCCTAATCGTATGTTTGCCGTACTTCAAGGGCTTTCTACTTCGGCCTGTAATGCGCGCCGTATCAGGGTCAATGGAGACGATCGCGGTATCGCCATCTACAAAGCCCTTGATCGATCCAGCGTCGGCGCCGGAGCCGGCATCGGCAACTCGCGCGGTGAAAGTGGCCTTCCCATCGCTTCTCCGGCGGAACCTCCCGATGGAGGTGATCTCCGGGGGCTCCACGTCCTCGAGGATCACCAGGTTCTCGAGTCTCCTTAACCTTATTTCGCAAACTCCAGCAGAGCTAAAACGTCCGAGGTAGACAGGCCAACCGTTTCGATCGGCGTATACCCCGTGCTTCGCCGATACCTGCCCCTTCAAGTCCCTGATCCGGAACCTAAGCCCCTTGTGAAGAAAGACACCGTTGGGTTCGAGCAGTATGCGGCCGGCGACCGACTGAAACCGCTCATAGACTCCGGCACTGTCCTCCTTGATCTCAATCAGGGTGCGCGGCAGGTCTTCTTCAGGTGGCAGGAGCTCTATCTCGAAGCGCGCACCCGCATAAGTGAACCCGTGTCCCCGTCTTGCCATGCCGATCACCATGGGCTTCGACTTTGTGATCCTGCCCCCGCCAAAGTCGAACAAGACATCGAGCGTTATCGCAGGATCGGAAGGGGGGCTTCCTGGTGGAGCGGTCTCGCCCCGGAAGAGGTTCTCCCCGACGGGAAACAGTAGGTCTCCTGGCGGCCCCCACCTTCCCACATATACTCCTGGATGGGCAATCGGTAGCCTGGGGGTCCGCGCAATGACCGTAACACCCTTCTGATGAACTACGGTCTCTACTTCGATATCCTCTTCGGCAACCTGGGGAAGAGCGGCAGCCGACACAGAGTCGGACTCTTCTGCTACAGGCCAGTCAAGTTCGGGAGGCCTCACAACCCGTATCGCTACCTCAACCGAATCGGCGTTGCCCCAGGCATCCTCAGCCTTGACCAGCAGCCTGTAAGGTTCGTCTCTTGGCCTCAGGCTCATTGGATTCCAGAACTGGCTCCCCGTGATATCACCAAAGCCGCTCAGGTCCAGATCGTAGTCCTTGAACAGCCTCATGTATCTCTTGCCTTCGATGACATCATAGAGAGCTCCAACCAGATAGGATTCTGAGAACGGAAATGTGTCTATGTGGAATCTCCAATAAGGATGACTTTCGAGCCTGATCTCATAGACTACGGGTGTAATCACCTTGCCGCACTGCGCGTGATCGATCGCCGCTACGCCTACTCCGAAATGTGCATGGGTAACCACCAGCGTGTCCGCAGCCTGACCGCGATCAAGCGTAACAGGTCCGTAAATACCGTTCACAGCGCACTGAGAACTCAGCGGCACAATCGCTATTTTCTCAATCACGGGACTCAGGTTCTCGCTGATGTCGAGATAGTCAGGCACGGGATTGATCTTGCTGTGATCGCCCTGGCCCGAGCGAAGCTCGAAATGCAGGTGCGGAGGGCCTGAGCCCGTATCCCCGCTGAAGGCGAGCGTGTCACCCGGTGCAAAGTTGAACTCACCCGGACCGAAGTAGAGCTCAATCTCATAGAAACCCAGGCGATCCTGCTCGGCCTCGACGCGCGCCTCAAGTTCCGGCCTGTAACGCGAAAGATGACCGTAGACCGCGACCTTGCCATCGGGCAGCTGAGCGTAAAGCGCCTTGCCGTAACCCCCGTTCCAGAGCTTTATCCTCCACACATAGCAGGAATCGACCGCAAGCACCGGAACGCCGGTCACTCCTCCCGTTGAGAAGTCCATGCCGCCGTGCAGGTGACCGGCCCTATAGCTCCCGAAGGAGGACGTGGGACAGATATCATTGGTCATGGGGAATTCGAGAGTGCCGGCGAGGAGTGCGCGTGCCGGGTAAAACCCCGATATGAACAGGCAAGCGAATGTGAAGATTACAAGGCAGACATATATCGTCCGGGCTGGCCGCATGCTTTCCTTTCGTCCACCCCACCTTACTATCCTCCGCGCATCCGTGTCAACCCGCTCACCGGGCACTTCGATGCCCGCATTGAGATAGGAGACCTTCCATCACCCACCTGCACCTCACCCTACCCCGCCGGAAGCCGCGGGCTTCGTTTCGACAAGGAAGGCGATGGCTGCATCGATTGGAAGACCCGGCAGATTGGCCTCGCAAAGTGCTATCGGGTTCTGTATATTGCGCATGCGCTGCCCCATGGCCCTGTAGGCCGGGAGCCCTGAAAAGAAGTAGTGCCGGCCGCAGGTCATTTGCACTGAGGATGGCATGGCACCTTATATACCAATAATCGTCGGCTATTTTGTGGTGATCGTATGCGTATCACTTTTGACCAGGAGGCCGGCAGGACATTCCTCAGCAGAGTTCCTGATCGCGGGGCGCAGCCTGGGAACGCCTGTGTGCGCTGTTGTGGTGGCCGCTGAGTGGTTGGGCGGCATGAGCACTATCGGAGTGAGTGAACGGGCTTTTTCGACAGGCACCCTGCAACCCGTACTCTACAACATTGCCACGGCAACAGGCATGGTGATCATAGGATTTACGGTGGCCCGTCACTACCGGAGCAAAGATGTCCACACCGTCAGCGAGATGCTTGAGTTTCTATTCGGCGAGCGGGCACGCCACACCTCGGCCGTCGCCTTCCTTATCGCCTACATCATCTTGTCCTACGTACAGCTCCAGACCTGCGCGAGCGTTATCTCACCTGTCTTCGGGGTGAGCTGGTTTCATGCCGTGCTCGTCTCATCGGCCATAATCACGGCATACACATATATAGGCGGCATGCACGCCATCGCCGTCATTGGCATAATCCATGTGGTTGTTATGTTCGCAGGGATTGGAACCGCGCTTGTGATAGGCCTGCACAATATGGGCGGGCTCGGGGCGCTTCGCACGGCATTAGCGGGTATGGGTGGCGCAGGGCACCCTTTCAATCCGTTGGGCAGCGGTCTGAGCCATGGCATGAGCCTTCTCCTCGGCGGCATTCTCGGGGGAATGGCAGGACAGGCAAGTATACAGCCGATCTTCGCCGCCAAGAATCCAGGGGTGGCCAAGCGGGCCGCAGTAGTATCGGGCCTGATCATCGCCCCCTTCGGAGTAATCGTCGGACTTCTGGGACTTATAGCCAGATCCGGGGTGTACATCGAGCCCTCCGCGGTGCCCGATGCCAGAATGGTGCTCCCGGCTCTTTTTACCGCTCCCAACTTCATAAACCCGGCCCTCGGGGGCATAGCCCTCGCGGGCATACTGGCAGCCATTCTCTCCACGGTTGGTCCTGTCAACTTCGCGGTGGTTACCATTGCCACAAAAGACATCTATCAGGGTGTCTTGAATAAGTCGGCGGTTGATAGACAGGTTCTCAGGACGGCGCGCCGGCTGGTGGTGTTGGTGAATGCCATAACCATTCCGCTTGCCCTGTATCTCAGGAGTGAAATCCTCGACGCTGCATATGTATCCTATTCCATCCGGGCGATCGGGGCGATCGTCATTCTGCTCGGCATCTACGCGCGCGGCTGGGTGGATGAATGGAGCGTGAGGTTCGCTTTCGCAGGCGGTACGGCGGCCATTTTCGTTTGCATGGTTGCAGGCAGAGTGGGCTGGTTTGAGATCGACAAAACCTACGGTGCAGTCATAATGACGATAGTTTTTCTTGTCATCGGAAAGCTCAGGGCCAGAGCAGGTAAACGGTAGCCGGACCCCACCGCGACCTACAAACCTCGGCAGGAGTTAAATCGACTCTCCCTTCCACCAAAACTGCTGAGGCTACCGATCATCTTCACGGCCGTTTCGACGGCGCCTCAATCCCGCGCATAGGCCAGTGTCAATCCGAATCGGGGGTCGGTCTGGTGCGCGCCTGCTTGATACGGCTTCGCCGCTTCTTGGCCTCGAGTCTTCCCTCCTTGACCTCCCGGGGAATTGCAGTCGGCCTTCTGCGGCGCCTGGGCTTAAGGGCACCCGCGAGCAAGGTGACAAAACGCTCGAGTGCGGCCTCGCGGTTGGCTTTCTGAGTGCGATGTTTCTGGGACACCACGCGGAGGATGCCGTCCCTGCCGATTCGCGAAGCGAGTTTCTCCCATATGCGCTCGCGCTGTCGCTCGGTCAAGCTTGGCGAACCTTCGACATCAAAAAGAAGCGTGACCCGGGTGCTGACCTTATTGACATTCTGTCCGCCGGGCTTGCTGCTCCGCGAGAAGGTATAGGAGATCTCATGCTCCTGGATCTCGAGTTCCCGGTTTATTTCTATCACCATGTTCGTGCCTCGCCCTTAAGACAAACGTTACACCGATAGGTACATCAAGTCGAGTTCATTAGGGCAATTCTCTTGACGCGCGCGCAATGTGTTGGGATCATAGGTTTGGTGAACCGGCGCGACCCGGGAAAGGAGGCGGCGTGAATACCGAGATGCTGGATCGGCTGTCCGAGCAGGGGCGCGGATTTCTGGGCATAAGGTACCCCTTCATCTGCGGCGCGATGACCTGGGTGAGTGAGCCAACTCTGGTCGCCGCCGTCAGCAATGCCGGGGGATTCGGCTGCCTGGCGGCGGGCAACATGCCCTGCGACCTGCTCGAGAAACAGATAAACGAGACCAGGAACTTGACCGACAAGCCTATCGGGGTTAACCTCATCACGATTGCCCCGATGTACAGGGACCATCTCGAACTCGTGTCGAAACTGGAGGTCCCCTTCGTCATATTCGCGGGCAGCTTCCCCCGTCGTTCCGAGATGAGGGTCGCCAAGGACGCCGGTGCCAAGGTGCTTTGCTTTGCGTCCACCCATTCCATAGCCGAGCGCATGATCAGGTACGGAGCCGATGCGCTTATCCTGGAGGGTATGGAGGCGGGAGGCCATGTGGGAAGGGTCACTCTTGCCATTCTCCTGCAGCAGGTCCTGTTCGAGATTTCCGATGTCCCTGTATTCGTGGCCGGGGGCATTGCCACAGGCAGGATGTGCGCCCACCTGTTCCTGATGGGAGCATCAGGGGTCCAGTTGGGCACCCGTTTCGCCATTGCGGAGGAAAGCCCGGCCCATCCCGATTTCAAGAGAGCATTCATCAGGGCGCAAGCGCGTGATGCCGTGGCCACACCCCAGTTCGACAGCCGCCTCCCGGTGGTTGCAGTGCGTGCCCTCCGGAACGACGCGACCGGTGACTTCAGCAAGCTTCAGCTCGAGCTCATGGACGAGCTCAATAGGGGAACCATTACCCGGGAGCAGGCCCAGAACCGGGTCGAGGAGTTCTGGATGGGCCGGCTTCGCTTGGCCGTCGTGGATGGCGATATCACCCGTGGTTCCCTGATGGCCGGCCAGTCGGTCGGGCTTGTATCCGGTGAGATGAAGGTCCAGGAGATCATGGACGAGCTCTTGGCTGATACCGAAGCCGAACTCAGGCGGGTGCGCGACCTGATCTGCTGAAACTCCGGCGGGTCATCTGCCTGCCGGCGCAGAATGACTACCTTCTCACGCCATCGTTTTCCGGCGGGTTCATCTTCTGATGCTGTATGAGAAATGCGCTGTCACCTCAAGGAACTCCTCGGGGAAATTCCTGGGCAGAGGCAGGAACGGCGCCGCTGCCTCGATGGCCCTGACACTGGCGCGGTCCAGGGAGAAGTGAGCGTCGCTGTCCAGGATTCTCAAGTCCCTTATGGTCCCGTCCGGGGAAACAACGAACCGGATCAAATTGTCCCCGCTTACGACTCCCATGTGGGTGAAGGCATAGGGCGGGTAGAGGTGCCGCTCGACCGCGCGCTTCATGGCAAGCATATAGGGTGCGAAGTCCCACTCGTAGGTGTTGAAGCTTATGCCGCCCTCATGAGAAGCGCTCGATAGCAGGTTCTCCCGGCTCTCGGCTTCTCTGGAGTACTCCTGATTGCGCTCGGAGGTCATCTCGTCCGTGAAATCAAGTTCCAGCTCGGGCAGGGCATTCTCGGCCAGGATGTCTTCTTCGTCCCTTCGCTTGACCTCCTCCCTTTGAGCCTGCGCGGGATCCGTCTCGGGCCGCTCGAATTGCCGGATGTCAACTTCGCTTTCGTAGAAGGGGTCCGAGAGCTCGGGCGTCTCCTCAGGATTCATCTCTGCGGCACGGGCATCGCGGTCGGAAAGAAGATTGCTCAAGGCGTCGGGCTCCTCCCGGGGAATGTGGTCGGGTACCTCGATCAGCTCAAACGCGATCTGCGGCTCCTGGACTTGCTCCACTTCGACGAGCAGCGGCTCCTTCTTCTCCGGATGAACTATGGCTTCGAGGACAACCCAACCCAGGACCAGAAGCAAGTGAATGGCAAGAGACACGAGGACAAAGGTCCTCGTGTTCCACCGCTTGGCCTGGACGGTCTTTTCGTTATCGTCTCTATACATCTACTCCCGCACCTGAAGCAGCCTTCGCCGTCAGCACAGTCGGTGACGCAGGCATACTCCCGGAATCAAGGGTCCCTTATATCTATTAGACAATATACTCCACCCGCGCGTTCCCGCTGAAGGAAATAAGGCCGCGAATCGGATTGCCCACTGATGCCGGAAACGAAACTCCGGGCACGAGGTATTATGATCGATGATGCGTACATAACTGTGAGGTCCGTTCAGATCACGGTCACGTCATGGTATCTGGCGGCGAAGTATGCTATAATATATATGCCTCTTCTTGAGGTATCTTGTCTTCTTGAGGCATCTTGATGTATAAAAACAGCTTTGCAGTCAAATGATCGGTGCTGGCAGAAGTATGTTGTGGCTTCGAGATCCTGGCGCATCGGTTGAATCTGTAAGGAGGACAGCATGAAGGTCGGCAGAACATTCGTGATTTGTCTTGTTGGGGGAGCAGTGGCACTTCTGGGGTGCCTCGTTACCGGCGAAACCTCAGATGCAGCCCCGCTGACACAGAAGGCCCGGCTTCAAGACTTGAGCCTTACGCTGGAGCAGCGGCTGGAGTCCCGGCGCCCTGCGCTTTACCATGAACTGCTGCAAGGTGAGAGTCCGGCGCAGCAGGGACTCAATGCCAATCCCGATGTTCAGCTGATGCACATAAACGAAAGAGGAATTCCGGTTTTCTATATCCTGGAAAACCTCAATGCCGCCAGGACCATCTCCACCGATGATGTGTGGCCCGGAGGAAGCGGCGGTTTCTCGCTCACCGGTTCGGGTACTTCGCTGGGAGAGCTTGCTGTATGGGATGGCGGAGGCGTTCGGACATCACACCAGGAATTCGGCGGGCGTGTCACCCAGATGGACAGCCCCGGCGGAACTCACTACCATTCCACGCACGTCGCTGGGACCATGATAGCGGAGGGTGTTAGTGGCTCGGCCAAAGGTATGTCCTACCAGGGGACCCTCGCGGCTTATGACTGGAACAGTGATGACTCCGAGATGGCTTCCGCGGCGGCGTCCGGAATGAACGTATCGAACCACTCATACGGGTACGGTACAGGCTGGTACTACGACTCTTACGGGGGCAATTGGTACTGGTACGGAGATGTCGATGTCAGCGCAGTCGAGGATTACGGATTCGGCTTCTACAGCGTTGAAGCCCAGTCCTGGGACCAGATAGCCTACGATGCCCCATATTACACGATATGTAAATCCGCCGGTAATGACCGCAATGACTACGGTCCCGGCGCCGGTGGAGGGCACTACTACTGGGACCCGGATGCCGGAGACTGGACATGGAGCAACGACACGCGCGACCCAGACGGCGGGACCGACGGGTATGACTGCGTATCCTGGAACGGGACAGCCAAGAACATCCTCTCGGTGGGGGCGGTCTACGACATCTCCGGCGGATGGACCGACTCGTCGGATGTCGTCATGAGCACGTTCAGCGGATGGGGGCCGACCGATGATGGCCGGATAAAGCCCGATCTCGTCGCGAACGGCATATCCTTGTATTCGTGTATGGATGGGGACGATTCAGACTACGGGAGCTTAAGCGGGACCTCGATGAGCAGTCCTAACCTTTCGGGCTCTCTCAACCTGCTTGTCAGGTACTATGAGGCTACGCACACTGGGACGACTCCCCTGGCATCGACCATGAAGGCGGTGCTGATCCAGACCGCCGACGAGGCAGGAGCTTATCTCGGCCCCGATTACATGTTTGGCTGGGGCCTCATGAATACGCTTAAGGCCGCGGAGCTGATTCAAGACGACTCTTCCACGCCGGGCCACATTCTGGAGGAAAGCCTGGCCAACGGAGCGACCGACGAGTACTATATCACGAGCGATGGGCTCGGGCCGATCCGGGTCTCCCTGGCGTGGACCGACCCTCCGGGAACTCCGCCGTCGCCGTCGCTTAATCCCACGACCTCGAACCTTGTAAACGACCTGGATGTGCGCCTCGAGCGCGTGGCGACTTCTACTGTATATCAGCCCTATGTGCTGAATCCTTCCAGTCCCGCGAGCGCAGCCTCAACCGGCGACAATTCTAGAGATAACTCCGAGCAGATCTATCTTGAGTCCCCTGTTTCGGGGCTTTACCTGGTGAGCGTGACTCACAAAGGCACGCTTTCAAGCAATCAGGCCTACTCGCTCGCATTATCGTTGTCGGCGGGAACGCAGGATACGGAGGACCCACAGGTTACTGTAACAGCACCCGACGGTGGCGAGGTGTGGAGTGAAGGCACCACTTATGACATCACCTGGAATGCCACGGACAATGTCGGTGTGACCTCGATCGACATTCTGCTCTCCACCGATGGCGGGGCCACCTTCCCCACTACAATAGCCACGGGTGAGGCCAATGACGGCATCTACCCCTGGCTGGTGAATGTCAGCCCCACGACGACAGCGCGGGTTAAGGTAATTGCATATGACGCGGCGGCCAACGACGGTGAGGATACAAGCGACGCCAACTTCACCATAGCCGACGGCACCGATCCTTCAGTCACGGTGGCCTCACCCGACGGCGGTGAGGTTTGGGACATAGGCGGAACTTATGACATCACCTGGAATGCCACAGATGATGTCGGAGTTGTGTCGGTGTCGATCGTCTTCTCGGATGACGGCGGACTCACCTATCCGGACACCCTTGCTACCGGTGAGGCCAATGACGGTACATACGCCTGGTACATAACCCAGGATGCGACCACAACCGCGCGCATCAAGGTTGTGGCGTATGACGCCGAAGGAAACCACGGCGAAGACACAAGCGACGGCAACTTCGAGCTCTACGATCCGGCCTCGGGTATCGATGTCACTACCGACATTCCCGGAAGCGCCGTGATCACAGGGAATTCCCCGAACCCATTCACCGAAACCACGCAGATAAGGTTTGGTATTCCCGCGGATGGTCAGGTGAGACTCGCCATATATGATGTCACCGGGCGCGAGGTTGACCTTCTGTTGGACCGCCTCCTCCCTGCCGGGTATCACTCGGTGAACTGGCGCAACAGCGATCCGCTGGGTATGGGCCTGTACTTCATCAGGCTCCGGACAGGTTCTGAGGAAGTAACACACAAGGCGGTTTTCTCGAGATAAGGCCATATGTCCTAATAGTAGATAGGATTCAATGTAGCCGGATGGCAGGTGCTGGTGGTTCTTCGATCAGTACCTGCCATCGCCTTTTCAGACGATGTCATTGGTGGGACTTGTGGACCTCTGTGCCATAGGAAACTGCCCGAGGACGCCCAGTCCCGGACCTGAACCCGAAATGGGGAGCAGTCCAGGAGCGTTGATAACTGTGTGGGTAGGTGGTATCATCGTTGGAGACAGGTCATTGCCTCCAAGTAGAATCGGAGCGGGAACTTCGATTTCTGGGTGATCGGTGTCGGTGGCCCGAGTGCAACCCATGAAAGCATCTAGGGCAGAATCAAGTTGATGTACGGATAGTCAAGCGCATTTGCTCAGTCGCTCAGTTGTCATGCCTTTGGAAGTCGAACGTATCGGGGGGGGGTGCTCCCATGAAACGGCTGCTGGCCGCTGTCGTCTTCTCTCTCTCGTATGTGGGCGTTACGATTGCATACTTACTAAACGTCACTTCCGGTCCATTTGCAGATGACGTCGGCTGGGTCAGAATGAGTAGGGCTGCCATGGAGCACGGCTGGACGCGGGTGTGGTACGACGCGTTCGGCTCTGTCTTTTTCCGTCCATTCAATATCGCCTTGATCGTCCAGTCTCTCGCGGCAGACTCCTGGGCAGTAGCTCATGGTGCGGCACTGGCTGTTCATTCTCTCCTTGCTTTCGCTGTGGGCCTGCTCGCAGTGCGAATCTTTCCAGGTCAGAGATCTCGCTGGCTGGGTGTGGCTGTTGCGTGCACGTTCTATGTGCATCAGGCCAACACTACCGCTATTCTTCAGATTGATACACTCTCTCAATGCACAAGTGATTTCTTTTCAGTCATTGCGCTTCTTGCAGCTGTAGCATACGCCTCATCAGGCGTTCGCTGGGCGATCATCTCTGGTTTCGCGGCGATCCTGGCTCTGCTGGGAAAAGAGGGGGGGGTCTCAACACCTCTGGTGGTGGTCGTGACTGTTCTTCTTTTGTCTCACCGGACAGTACGACTCAGAAAAGTGGGCAACATCCTCTTGATCCAGATCATGGCAGGCGCGGCCTACCTTCTCTGGCGATTGAACGTACAAAACCTTGTGCCGGTGCCAGAGCAGGTTCGAGCGCGTTATAGCTTCGACATTGGATTTGGGACACTTCGTAACCTGGGGCAATTCGTTTTCGTGGAAGCGGTACCCTGGAATTCAGCTTCACTCGTTTGGAATGGAAGAGTGTACGAGTGGGCTATCGGCATAGCGCTTGGGGCTTCGGTGGCGCTGGTTACTGGCCTTGGGTGGAAGAGGCTCATCCGCGATGAGCCCAGGAGCAAGGTTCTTATCACCTGGCTCACAGCCGTTTTTCTAATATGGTGCACTCCATTCGTTTTTCTTGTGAAGGTCTCGGAACAGGAGGTGTACCGTCTCAGCGCTATTATCGCACTTATGATGTGCTTTGGTTGCTGGGCATACTTGCGTTCCGCCCGGGCTCGCATGGCTGTACCTGCGCTGGTCGTGTGGTGTGCCTGGATTTCGGTGAGCGGGGTGGCCAGCATCCAGAAAGCCGTGCTTCTCAGACATAATGCCAGCGTTGCCAACGAGATGTTGGAAGAGGCAGCGACTGCCCTTGGTGATGTCTCGACTACGGAAAGCGTGTGGGTGTTCGTCACACCTTCTCGACCTCCTACTCAGCATTACAGTATCCTGTATATTCCTGAGCCCGATCTGAGGAGCCGCGCACTTGCTGGTTTAGACTGGTATCTCAGAAAGCCTAACCTCAAGGTTGAGCATCTCCTGCCTGGAGAGGAACCACCTGAGACATCACTCGAGTCTCCACGACTGAGAAAGCTGAGAGCAAACATTGTGGAAGGAAGTGCCGAGCTGATTCCATAGTGACGGGATTGTCTTCGAGCAGTCTTCGATAGACCCCATGTTGAATCTGCTGGCATGCTGGCACATCTTCTGATACCATTGTTTGTGGAGGAGTAGAGTGGCGAGGCGACTGCGCAGGTTCTTCATCTCGGTATCGGTGACCGCGCTTTCGGTGATTGCGACCCTGGCTGCGGTGGAGCTCGGTATACGCATATTCAGCCCTCAGACTCACTTCAGTGTTGCGGTTAATGTCTGGGACAAGCGGCTGGGGCTTAGACATGTACCCGATAGCAGGGGGCGGTTGAGGACTCCGGAATTCGACACAGGTATAGTGATAAACTCCAAGGGTCTCCGCGATCGCGAATATGCCTACGCCAAGCCGGACAGCACCAAGCGCGTACTGTGCCTTGGGGATTCATTCACCTTTGGATACGGCGTCGAATGGAACGAGACATACGCAAAGGTACTGGAGAAGCTGCTTGACTATGGCAGAGTCAATGGAATGCGCTGGCAGGTCGTAAACGCCGGTGTCAGCGGCACAGGGACCGCGCACCAACTTGCATACCTGGAAGTCGAGGGGCTGAAGTATGACCCTGACATAGTCGTGGTCTGCATCTGCGGGGCGAATGACTTCTCCGAGAGCAGCATGTATGGATTGTACAGTTTAGAGGATGGAGGTCTTGTAAGACACGAAGCCCGCCTGTCCGGTCCCATCAGGCTCCGACACATCATGCAGTATCTGCCCGGGTACAGGACCTTCTTCGGCAAATCCCATCTCATTACCTTCATCAAACATAGGATCGCCAGATATGCCTATGCCAGGCATGCCTCCAAGCCGAGGGATCCGGCCACGATTGAGGCCGGCAGGAAGCGGGCATACGAGCTAACCGAGGCACTATTCAGCGCGCTACATGCGAGGTGTCAGGCAGTGGGCGCCGAGCTCATTGTGATTGTGGTGCCGGAGGTTGACGGCAGTCCCCCGCCGGAGCGGGTTGCCAATCTTATCAGCTTCATCAGATCCCAGGGCATTTCATATGTGGACCTTGAACAGTGCTTCAGACAGGAGCAAGCCGCGGGTGCTGAGGTCTTCTATCCGCTTGACGGCCATTGGAACTCGAACGGCCATCGACTGGTCGCCGAGCTTCTGTATGAGTATCTGGCTTCGCCCTCCCCCCCGCAGGCTCATACGGGGTCTTCCTGATACTGGACTACCCCGATTCACAGAAGACAACTTCGGACTGAGCTGCCCACCGTAAGAGAACAGGGGCTTTGCTCGAGAAAGACCTCACAGGGGTCAAGACTGCCGCATAGATTGCCATAGATGACTTCGAAATGGATACCGTTGACCGGGGAGACTATGGTTGAGTCACTCACCCTTCTGTCAAAGATCCTGCACCCTGTCCCGAGCTACTGATCCTGCGAGGGCACCGTTGGAGGCGCGGCTTGTGTCCTTTGCGATCGCAAGCCAGATGGCCTCAATGTTGTCGACTCGGCAGGCTAGCCTCGGTTCGCACCGGGATCCTCACCGGTATAGTGAACCTCTTGTCAGAATCACTTCCATCGATGAAATCACTGACCTTGGTCGGATCGAAACATTGATGACACTGGCGAGCCAGATCTTCAACACGCCCGGAGAGCCCGACGTCCGACAGATAGGCGTACATTACCTCAACCTTGTCAGGGAATACATAAAAATACCTTATGGAGGGCCTACCTACCAGTGTGGCTCCTACGTCTATGAAGTAAATGCCATCGTGCACCTCGACCCTATTGGCATGAACATGCCCATTGATCACAGCAACGACATTGCCAGCGGCCGTGAGTATGTCTCTCAGACCAGGCATCCCTTTGTATTCCTTGTACCCCCCTCCGATGGCGAAATAGCTATTCCAGCTTCTCTCCCACATGTTGAAGTGAGAGATAATGAAGGTCGGTTTGTCGGAGTTAGCGGCGAGGTCACGGGCAACCCATACCAGCAGGGTGCTGTCGCAATGTACACGGGGAGCAACATATGGATTAACGGTACAGTCAATCACGATGAAGTGAAATCCACTATGATCAAACGTATAGTTAGTTGAATCCCTTCCCGCGAAATCCTTCCAACCTTGCTTGTTATCGCTTTGCATATTGTCGTGATTGCCTACAACGGGATAAAGAGGGCAGTGAAGGCTATCGAATATCGCTCGCGCGATGGCGAACTCCTCCGGCTTGCCATTGTCTGTGAGGTCACCCAGCTGAAACACGAAATCCACAGGTGGTGTGTGCGAATTGACGTCACTCACATAGGTGGCCAATAGCCGGCCGGAGAGATTCAACGCCATCATCCCAGATCGCCCACTAAAGTCATAGCCCACTCCTGTGATGGGCCCAATAATGTGTGAGTCCCCAATAGTGGCGAACGCGAAGAGGAAGTCACCAGATGGCACACCATCTGATGCTTGCTCAAGTGACTCGGTCAGTGATGAACGGATGCGACTGGTGCCAAGTTTGGTGTCGACGACTGCCGGTTGGCCCAACAGAGGAACCCATGAAAGACAGGAACAGACATAGACTACCAGAACAGATAACGCAGTCGTGGACATTGGACCCCCGGAATGTGCGAGAAGAGACAGCTACTCTTTGAAGTCATCGGCTATGCTATCACAGCCTAAATCTCAGGTCAAGCCGGATCGAGCAGCAAATGGACCAACAAGTACAAGACAGGGGCAGGGGACAGACCTGTCAGGAGGATCCGAGAAGGACCTTGGCTCCCCGGACTGCCATCCCAAAGCGCGCTTCTGTGGCACCGCCTTACCCTTGGGATCAAGCGAATTGAAGAGGCCGGATAAAGATAAATGTATTTGCCTAGATCGCGCCCATCCGCTTTCTGCCTGCAATTATGCATTTCAGATGCACAATTGCAGCTGGGGGTGATGATCTGATGGCTGTTGGGTATGTCGCGCGGAGTCTCGAATCAGTAATCCAGAAGGCATGCGAAGAGTTTCCGGCTGTATTGCTCACCGGACCGCGGCAGTGAAGGAAAAACGACATTGCTGCGCAATCTATTCGGCGCCAGCTATCTGTATGTTTCAGTGGAGTCTCCTGATATAATGGCAGCTGCATCCAATGATCCCCGCGGCTTTGTCGAAATGTACCCTGCTCCGGTGATCTTCGATGAGGCACAGTATGCACCGGATCTTTTGCCTTACATCAAGGAGAAGCAACTCAGCTCGCCATAAGATAAGGACAATACATTCTGACGGGTTCCCAGAACCTGCTACTCATGAAGAGCATGACGGAGTCACTAGCGGGAAGGGCTGCCATACTCAGACTCCTGCCGCTGTCCCAGCGTGAGATGAGGGGTCAGCTACAGACACCGCTCCCGTAGCGCGACGTGCGGAGCATCCGCCAGATCGGGGATCTGACCCAGTTTCAGAGTTTCCTCCGCCTCCTCGCATCACGCAGCGCGCAACTCATCAACCTTACGGATCTGGCACGTGATCTGGGCATTGCCGTGAACACTGTCAAAGCCTGGCTTTCTGTCTTGGAATCTTCCTACCAGATCATCACACTTCGTCCCTACTTTGCTAATATCGGAAAGAGACTGGCGAAGACCCCGAAGATCTATTTCACCGATGTGGGAATGCTGTGCTATTTGGTTGGTTAAAAGATCCTGGTCATGCTGCCGCAGGCTGACCCATAGAGGCATAGAGCCGGAGATGTACTTCTGGCGAAGGTCCTCAGGTTGTGAGGTAGATCTGATAGTCAATCACAACAGAGGACTGATTCCGATCGAGGCCAAGCTTTCGTCAACGGCCAAGCCGGCAATGGCTTCAGGGATCACAGCGTTTCAGAAGGATCTTGGGGATAGGGCTGGGCCGGGGTACGTGATCCATCCTGGAGAAGTTCACCTTCCTCTGGGGCCAAAAGTCTCCGCACTGCCCTTGCGGTGGCTGTGATGGTCTCCAACTCGGAAAAAGACCAATCACTCGAAAGGAGTGGCTACTCGAACCCGGTCAGATGAGCCAGATCCCATCCGGACAGCGCCCGTGCCGGGCAAGACCAGAAAGCGCTTGTAGAGCGCGAGTTCAATTGTTAGTATGCCATGAGTTGATCGATTATCCGGAGGGAGAATTATATGCTAGCGCAGATGAGAAAGAACACAAAGTCTGTCTTATGGGTGGTAGTCGTCGGCTTTCTTGGTTTCATGTTCTACAACTGGGGAATGAACCAGGTGAGTACCGGCGGGCCGGAGCCGGGCGTGGTGGGAAAGGTCGCCGGCGATCGGATAAGCTGGGACGAGTTCCGGACCGAGTTCCGTGCCCAGTACCAGGCCTACTTTGAACAGGAAGGGCGAAGACCCGACGCAGCCGCAGAGCGGCAGATGAATGAGCAGACCTGGGAATCTCTGGTGCAGAGGCGCCTCCTCTATATGGCCGCCGGCCAGGAAGGGCTGGATGCATCGGATGATGAGATTCTGATGGAGATGCAGAGCAACCCTCCCCCCTTCATCAGAAGCCATCCTGCGTTCCAGACCGACAGCATCTTTGACCAGTCCAGGTACATCAACGCATTAGCCGATCCTTCGCTGGATTTCAGTTTCCTTGAGACCTACATAAGAGAGTCGCTTCCTCTTCAGAAGCTCCAGGATTACATAGGCTCAAGCGTCAGAATAACCGATGAAGAAGCCAGGATGCTCATGACCGTACTCGAGGAACAGGTGACCATATCTTATCTCAACGTCGACCCCAACACTCACGTGAGAGAGTCGGTACCTGCTCCCGGCGTAGCCGAGATAACTGAGTTCTATGAGTCGCATCAGGATGACTTCCGGGTGCAGGAGAAGCGAAGAATAGGCGTGATCGAGTTTCCCAAGGTGCCGAGCGCTGAAGACAAGATCGACGCCCGGGAGAAGATCGATGACGCGTTCGAGATAGTGGCCGATGGTGAACCCTTTGCAGAAATTGCTCCTGACTATTCAGACGATCCAGCCAGTGCACCCCGTGGGGGCGACCTGGGCTGGGTGAAGCCCGGCCAATTGCCCGCCACGCTTGACTCGGTGGCATGGGGGCTCGCCAGCGGAGAAATCAGCAATGTGGTGGAGACTCCTGAAGGGTTCCATCTGATAAAGGCTGAGTCCATAAGAGTGGTGGATGGCGTGGAAGAGCGCAGGCTTTCCTATATCAACTCTAGTCTGGAGGCGAGCCCTCTTACGATCGATCGGATTCGCGCCGATGCCGAAGAGTTGATGGACGAGACGGCCGGCGGGAGCCTCGGTGAAGCCGCGGCAGAGGCCGGCTACGAGTACAGATCTACCGATCCTTATGTCAAGGAGCAGATCGCCCCCTTCCTCGGTGTTACCACAACCGATGCCGAGAACATCTTTACCGCCGGAGTCGAGGACCTGATAGGCCCGGTTGAAGGCAGGGAGTCGTTCTTCGTTTTTGAGGTCGCCGAGGTTCTACCTGCCCGGATACAGCCGCTGGAGGAGATACGGGACTTTGTGTCACAGGCCTATGTCCATGATGTGAGGAAACAGAGGGCAAAGGTGATCGCTGAGGAGATCCGCGGCAAGGTGATAGCCGGAGAATCCTTCGAGAGCGCAGGCGAGTCCTGGAGTATCAGTCCTGTCACCACTCAGCCGTTCAGCCGCATGAATTTCGTGCCGGGCCTGGGAAGAGAGAACACGATAATAGCTCACTCCTTCGCCCTCGGTGAGGGTGAGATAAGCGGCGTGCTCGAGCACTCGGACCAGTACTACATCATCAGGGTGGACACCAGACAGTCCCTGGACATGAACCGGTTCAGGAGCAACCTCGGCAACCTGAAGCTTTCGCTCCTGGGGACCAAGCAGCAGGTCTACATGACCGATTGGTACACACAGGTCAAGGGATCAGCTAAGATAGAGGATTTCCGGAGTCATTACGGGTCTTACTAGCCGGGGTGAATCTATTACTAACCGGCTTTGGGAGGGTCTCCCTCGGGGGGCTCGATCGTGCCGGCGCTGTCGACCTCATCGCGGATCTGGTTCAGGGCCTTTCTTACTTCCCGGGTGGTCTTGCCAATTGCCCGGGCGAACTCCGGGATGCGCTTCGAGCCGAAGAGAATCAGCACCACGAGGAGCACCAGGAGTATCTCGGAACCCCCGATTCCGCTGAACATTCTTATCCCCCCTACCTTGCGGAGGCCAGTGACTCGGCCATGTCGCTGCCCACCACGACGCTCACATCGACGAAGAAGGAGCCGCGAACCTGCTGGATCACGCTGTCCACAGCAAGGGCTCGCGCCACAGTAATAGCCTTCGCACAGGCGCCGGACCGGTCCACCACAAGCGTCTCTTTGTAGTTGAAGTCGTCCGCGTTCCCGACAAACATCACGTCAAAATCCTCACTCCTCAGGCAAGCCGCCACCTCCTCCGCCACACCACTCACCCCGCAGCCGTTCAGGACCTCGACTATCACGGGGACCTCGCACTCAGGGCCATCGTCTTCCCGGCTCAGCCGGGTGCTGATAGCGATATATAGAGCCCCCGCGCACAGAAGAAGAAGCACCACCTTGAAAACCAGGATTCTCAACCGGCTTGCTCCTCTTCACCCATGGCGGACTTGATCTTCCTATAGGTATCGGTCAGGACCTCGGGCAATACCCTGGTTTCCGAGACCACCGGCATGAAGTTGGTATCTCCCTCCCACCGGGGAACGATGTGAACGTGAATATGGCCCGGAACACCAGCGCCGGCGCACTTGCCGATATTGATACCGACATTGAAGCCGTCAGGGTTAATCGCCCTGGCGAGCACGTTCTCGCTCCAGGCCAAGAGCGACATCACCTCGCTGGCTTCCTCCTCGGTGAGCCCGCTCATGGTGGCCACGTGCCGGTAAGGGGCGACCATGAGATGCCCGGTGGTGTAGGGATAGCGGTTCATCAGCACAAAGGCTGCCTTGCCCCGCCTGAGGATCAGCTGCTCGCGATCATCGCAGCCTTCCACACGCGCGCAGAAGATACATTCCTTACCGCTGTCGTTTTCTATGTATTCCATTCTCCAACCTGCGCTTATTATCTCCATCCTGTTTTCTCCGTCTGTAGAGCTTGCTGACCGCATTGAGCTCAAGGGCGGTGTTGACGCCCAGCATTTCCGTGTGATCATCGATGACCACGGCTTCCACCCGCCCCCCGTGTCCCTTGATTGTCTCCAGGGCGTCGGTCAGGTAGTACTCCATCTGGACATTGTCCGCCGTGACCGACAGCAGCGAATCGAAGAGGAGCTGGGCCTTGAAGCAGTAGAGGCCGGCGTTTATCTCCTTTATGGCTCTTGTCCCGGTGTCGGCATCCTTCTCCTCCACAATCCTGGAAAAAGCCCCCGCCTTGTCCCGCACGATCCGTCCATATCCCTTCGCATCGGGCACCACGGTAGTGGCGAAAGTGACAGCGTTGGAATGCCTTGCGTGAAGGGTGAGGAGCTGCCTGATGGAGTGAGACCTGATGAGCGGCGTGTCTCCGGATAGCACCATGACGGTGCCGCCAAACCGGGCAAGCCTGGGATAGGCCTGAAGGACCGCGTGTCCCGTACCGCGCTGGACCTCCTGAATGACCGTCTCGACACCCAGCTTCTTCATCAAGGGCTCCACCTTCTCGCTCCGGTGGCCTAACACGGCAATCAGGTCCTTGATTCCTGCCTCCCTCGCGGCATCCATGACATGCTGGACCATGGGTTTGCCTTCTATGGGATGAAGCATCTTGGGGAGGTCCGATTTCATGCGCTTGCCCTCGCCTGCGGCAAGCACGACTCCCACCGTTCCCCGATTCGGGACCGCGCGCCTGCGGGACTTCCTGGGGGGTACGACGGCCAGATTGTCGATAAGCCGGGTGTCGCCGACCCAAGCCGTCATCACGATGCGCGCCTCGGAGTCGATG
>JAUXGG010000235.1 GCA_030622265.1 Candidatus Eiseniibacteriota bacterium | reverse complement strand
GACGTACTTCTCTTTCCCCAGATGAGGCATGAGGCCGAGATCGACGAGGAGCCTGATGGGATATAGCCTCTTCATCGCCAAGAAGTATATCGGCGCCGGCCGGCGCAGCGCCTTCATAACTGCGATCACAGCGATTTCGGTCGCGGGTGTCGCCATCGGCGTGCTGGCCCTGATAACCGTTATTGCGGTGCTTAACGGTTTCGAGAACGAGGTCATCGAGAGGATTATAGGGACCAATGCCCACGTGATCATAAGAAAGGCGGACGGCTTCGAGAATTACCGGGAAGTCGCCGCGAGGTTGAAGGAAATGCATGCCGTGGAAGGCATTGCGCCTTTCGTCTTCACCAAGGCCATGGTGATCTCGAGGGATGCCACAGACGGCCTCCTGATCCGCGGGATCGATCTTGAGAAGGAATCCGAGGTCACCGAGATATCGTCCTATGTCAAGCCTGCCCACTTCAGATTCGACAGCGGTGATACCACCATAGGCAAGATCGTTGTCGGCAGGGAAGCGGCCTTCACGCTGCGTGTTGCCTTGGGCGATACCATCGTGCTGGCAGGAGGGGACTTAAGCGCGTCCTTCCCGCTCTCGGTGGTGCCTATCTTCCATGAGTTCGAGGTCGGGGGTTTCTTCGATTCCGGCATGTACGAGTACGACGCGTCATACGGTTTCATAAGCCTCGAGGACGCTCAGGACTTCGCCGATCTGGGCACGGGCGTGACCGGTCTCAGCGTTAAGCTCCAGGACATGGACGATGCCCCGATGGTGGCGCAGGCCATGATGGTGATGCTGGGCCCAGGATACATGGTGAGCGACTGGATAAGGCTCAACCGCAATCTCTTTACCTGGATGAAAATGGAAAAGAAGGTGATGTTCATAATCCTGAGCCTGATCATCGTGGTGGCGGCCTTCGGCATCGCCAGCACCCTGATCATGGTGGTAATGCAAAGGGTTAAGGATATTGGCATCTTGAGATCGCTTGGAGCGACCTCCGGGGCGGTGATGCGCATCTTCATGCTGCACGGGCTGATCATAGGCATTCTGGGAACGGCGATCGGGACGGCAGGAGGGATCACCCTGGCCCAGATCGTCAACCGCTTCAAGCTCATCGAGCTGCCGGGTGAAGTCTATTTCGTCGACACGGTGCCGGTAATGCTCAGGCTCTGCGACATCCTCGCGATCGACGCCGTTGCGCTTCTCATATGTTTTGCCGCGACGCTCTATCCGGCCTGGCAGGCTTCGAGGCTCATTCCTGTTGAGGCGATACGCTATGAATGAAAACACCGCGAATGAAAACGCCCCGAACAGAGCCGCCCAGAACGAAAGCGCTGCGAATGGGATGTCGGAGGATGTGGTGCTCAAGGCGGTGGATATACATAAGTCTTACCCGTCGGGGACCGAGGTAATCCGTGTCCTCCGGGGCGTCGAACTCGAGATAGGCGCCGGCCGGGTGGTGGCAGTCGTGGGACCTTCGGGGATCGGCAAGAGCACCCTGCTTCACATGCTGGGCGCGCTCGACAGGCCGGATACGGGGACCGTGATGGCCGGCGGCGTGGATGTCTTTAGCTTGAACGACCGCGACATGGCCCGCTTCCGGAACCGGACCTTCGGTTTCGTGTTCCAGTTTCACCACCTGATGCCCGAGTTGACGGCGCTGGAGAATGTGATGATGCCTTGCCTCATCGGCGGGATGTCCAATGCGGATGCCCACGAGAGAGCGCGCGAGATACTTGCCCGTGACGTGGACCTGGGCGGACGGCTCGACCACCGGCCGAGGGAGCTCTCCGGCGGCGAGCAGCAGCGGGTGGCCGTGGCCAGGGCTCTTGTGATGCGCCCCTCGGTGGTTCTTGCCGATGAGCCCTCGGGCAATCTCGATCCCGAGAGCAGCGACGCGCTTCATGAGCTCATATGGAACTTAAGGGGACGCTACGGCCAGAGCTTCGTGATCGTGACCCACAACCTGGAGCTCGCCCGCAGGGCCGACAGGGTGCTAAAACTATTTGACGGCGTGGTTCGAGAGGTTAGTTTATAGCAGGAGATATGGAGGACGATTATGCTCTGCGATAACTGTAAAAAGGAACCCGCGAGAATCCACTATAAGGAGATAAAAGACAACCAGGTGAGTGAATTCCACCTGTGTGAGAAGTGCGCCATCGAGAAGGGTATCCAGGTTCCTCACAAGAAACAGACATTCTCGATATCCAATATATTGACCGGGATGACCGAGGAGACCGGGTCGGACTTGAGCACCTGCAGCGCCTGCGGACTCACCTACAAGGAATTCCGTGACGCCGGGCGCCTGGGTTGTGCGAACTGTTACGAGACTTTCAAGGAGCAGATCAAGCCCCTCCTGAGGAGGATTCACGGCTCGAATGTCCACATAGGCAAGAGCCCGCGTTCGAGCCAGGGAATATTCGAGAAGAGGCGGGAGATCGAGGACCTTAAGATGGAGCTCAGCCGTTCGATTGAGAGCGAGGATTTCGAGCGCGCGGCCGAGCTCAGGGACAGGATAAAGGAACTGGAGAAGCAGCAGGAAGGTGATGAGTAAGTGAATATCGCCGATATGGCCATGAGCACGAGCCCCTGGCTCTGTGGTGAAGGCGACTATGCCGAGTCCGTGATCTCGAGCAGGGTCCGCCTCGCCCGGAATCTGGCCGGCTTCCCGTTTGCGCACAGGGCCAAGCCCGAGGAGTTGAGGGAGGCTCTCACCGTCAGCCGGCAGGCTCTCGAGGGTGCCAACACGCTCAAGACAGCGGATTTCATGCTGATGAGCGACCTGGGCGACCTCGACCGTCAGTTCCTGGTTGAGAGGCATCTCATAAGCCAGGAGCACGCCGAGAAGTCGGCGGCGAGGGCAGTGGTGGTCGGCGACAATGAAATGCTGAGCGTGATGATAAACGAGGAAGACCACCTCAGGCTCCAGTCGATAAGGTCGGGCTTCCAGGTGATGGAGGCGTGGCGCATAGTCAACAGGCTGGATGATGAAATCGACAAGCAAGTGGAGTACGCATTCTCATATGAGTGGGGCTATCTTTCGGCATGTCCCACCAATACGGGCACGGGTGTCAGGGCGTCGATGCTGGTGCATCTTCCCGCCTTGGTGCATACCGGCCAGATAGACAAGGTGCTGCACGGGATAAGCCAGATGGGCCTGGCGGTGAGAGGCTTCTACGGCGAGGGCAGTGAGGTGATGGGCAACCTTTTCCAGATTTCCAACAGGACCGCGCTGGGGACATCTGAGATCGATATAGTCCAGAGCCTGGAGAAGGTGGTCAAACAGGTCCTCGACTACGAGGGCAAGGCAAGAGAGATTTTGTTAAGGGATGCTCGCTCTCAGATCGAAGATAAGGTATGGAGGGCATATGGCATTCTGAAGTACTGCAGGAAAGTGGCGCACCGTGAGGTGATGTCACTGACATCGGCAGTGCGACTGGGCCTTTGCCTGAAGATGGT
This sequence comes from Candidatus Eiseniibacteriota bacterium, assembly GCA_030622265.1. GTDB lineage: Bacteria > Arandabacterota > Arandabacteria > Arandabacterales > Arandabacteraceae > JAUVJV01. Next base: position 740 of record JAUXGG010000235.1, on the reverse strand, counting down.
CGACAGCATTTCGGTCGTGGGGCTGAACAGCATGGTCTTTAAGAGTCAGCCTGCCCATTTGCAGAAGAGATTCGGAAGACAGATGGGTCCGTCCGAAAGAGACGTCGTCAGAGCCGACACGGTGCGTAAGGTGCTCGCCGAAGAAGAGGCGAAAACCGGCACCGGATAGTTGCTACTCTCCGAGGGAGGCAAACTGATGCAGGACAAGTTTACAGACAGAGTAAGACGGGTGATGTTCCTTGCGCGAGAAGAAGCCGCCAGACTGCATCATGACTATATAGGCACCGAGCATCTCCTCCTGGGGATAATCCGCGAGGGCGAGGGGTTGGCAGCCACGATCCTGAGCAACCTCGGTCTTGACCTTGATGTCGTGAGAAGGACTATCGAGAATATGGTTCCCGCGTCGAGCGGGGCCGTTACCATAGGGGAGATCCCGTTCACCCCGAGAGCCAAGCATGTCCTGGAGCTTTCCGTGGATGAGGCCAAGCTCCTGGGCCACAACTATGTTGGAACCGAGCACCTCCTCCTGGGTTTGATAAGAGAGGGTGAGGGTATAGCTGCAAGGGTACTGGTGGAGTTCGGCGCAGACAAGCGCCGGGTCCGGGAGGAGACCTTGAGATTGCTTGGCGGAAGCCCGCGGGCTCAGAAGGGCAAGTGCGAAGCCAAGACAGAGACTCCCGCGCTGGACCAGTTTGGCAGGGATCTTACGGAGCTTGCCCGGCAGGGCAAACTCGACCCCG
>JAUXGG010000100.1 GCA_030622265.1 Candidatus Eiseniibacteriota bacterium | reverse complement strand
TCCCGAGGTAGCTGTACTTCTCTCAGCGGAGCAGGTGGCCTTCGAGGGATCCGATGGATCATCGCACGACATCTCCGACGTCATGGACTTGATGAACATCGCCCTCGACGTCGGGACTGGGTTCTCCTTTGATGTCGGCATGCGGGACTTCTTCGTTACTGCTGTGTACTCCTATGGCCTCCTAGGCGTCGGAAGGGAGTCCGAGTGGTTCTCGGATTGGAAGACGCGGGCCATCGACGTCTCAGTCGGAATGATGTTCTGAGCCAGTGGGCGGATACAGCAGTGCTGCGCTGCTGCTAGAGATCCCGCAGCCGCCTAACAAGCGTATGCAACCAATGTACTCGGGCGTCACGGTGTCTGCAAGGGGGCTGCCTTCGGCAGCGGCACACACCCCGCCGCCCTTGCCGCTCGCGGCAGATACGCGGTCCGGTATATGAGGAATAAAGGATGATAACTGGAGTTCACTTTCTTCTGAGCTACACCTGCAATCTGACATGCGATCACTGTTTTCTCTATTGCAGCCCCACGTCAAAGGGAACGATGACGTTGAAGCAGATAACGGCAGTGCTTGAGGAATCAAAACGGATCGGAACAGTTCAGGAAGTATACTTTGAGGGCGGTGAGCCATTTCTGTTTTACCCTATTATGGTTGAAGGCATCAGACTTGCGCGAGAAATGGGATTCAGGGCAGGAATCGTATCCAACGGTTATTGGTCGACATGCGTTGAAGATGCACAACTATGGTTGAAGCCGCTTTCAGATCTTGGAATCTCAGACCTGAGCGTCAGCGATGACGACCTGCATTATGGTGACGTTGCAGAGAGCCCAGCCAAATGTGCTCTCGCTGCAGCAGAAGAGTTGGGAATACCAACGTATTCGCTCTGCCAGGCCAAGCCGGAAGTCAAGCAAGATGCAGAACCGGTCCAAGAGAAGGGGACATCTGGAATCAGCGGCGGGATGAAATTGATAGGAAGGGCGGTTGAGAAATTCACCGAGGGATTGCCAACCAGATGCTGTGAGGAACTCAAGGAATGTCCCTACGAGGATTTGGAGAATCCAAAACGCGTTCATGTAGATGTCTACGGCAATGTTCAGATCTGCCAGGGCATCAGCATGGGGAACTGTTGGAAGACACCGTTTTCAGAGTTGGTTCAAGGCTACGATGCCCAGAAGCATCCCATTTGTGGTCCATTGGTTCGTGGAGGTCCGATCCGTCTAGTCGAAGAGCATGGTCTTGAGCTCAAGGATGAATACGTAGATGAGTGTCATCTGTGCTATGCAGCACGATTGGCATTACTCGACAAGTTCCCAGAATATCTTGCTCCGAGACAGGTGTATGGACTTGAGTAGAAATGGAAAATTCACATAACAAGCCGGATGGAGGCGACGCTTGACAGCGCGCCTGATCCGCTCTGGGGTCCTGACGGGGTCGGGGAAAACCGGGCGGCCTAACTGGAGCACATGGTCAGGTGAACCCCAATTCGGCAGGGACCTAAGTCTGGTGCGGAAATTGGGAGCCCGATCAAGTCCCCGTGCCGGCCCTTCATATTTGGTTCGGGACCTCGGAGTCCGGAGAGGCCGGCTGGTGGCTCCGTGCAGTGGTAGATGACATCGAACTCGAGACGCCTCTACCTTTCCCCAACAACTTCATATGGGACCAGCCTGAGAGCGTCGGGACAGGGCAGTGAGTTCGGAGACATGCCCCCCGTCACCGTGAGCGGCAGCTTCACCACCACTCTGGCCTCACCTCCCTGGGAAACTCAGGGACTCTGAGCAAACAGACCCGAGTGTGGTCCCAGAAGAGCTGGTATCACAACGGCGAGCCGACAGAAACATCCCCTGGAGAGAACCTTAGTTGAATTCCAGAACTCCCATATAGGCTGAGTCATACCGGATGGGGGGCTGAAAGTGGGTAGGGCCTTCAAGACGGTGGTGCCATCTCATGAAGTTAAAGCCCCAGCGGGATCCGGGCTCTCCCCCGAATGCTTCAAGGGGAATGGCCATCTCGACGGTCCAGCCTCTCTCACTGATCTCCGCACCAACGGTAGCGGGGGCATCCCACTCGGGATGCATGACATAGGAACCGAAGGGACATATCTCGATGAACCTGTCGAAGATGGTACCGATGGGATTTACCGTGATCTGGTAGAACTCCCGCAGGCCCGGCTCCGGATTGAAGACAAGCATGATGGTATCATCGGGATTGGCGAATCCGTCACGCTCCTCAACCGTTCCACTTATCTCGTCGGGTTGGCTGTCGAAACACTCCACGGCGATATATAGATTCGCCTCATCATGACAGAGCCTGAAACGGGTTGAGTCTTCCGGCGCGTTCTCAATTGCCCTCCCGAAGCCTGCCTCCTCAACCGGAAGAAGCTGCCAGACCTCATCATCGAGTTTCCCGTCAATTGAAGGAACCTCGACGCAAGGCTCAGAGTGAATGAGTCGCTTGATCGCTATGGGCCGGCTGACCTCGATGGTTCGGCCATCCTTGTAGGGTACCCGCACATTGAAGCGCGGCACCGGGAAGAGCGGCTCCTCGTTGGAGATAAAGGCCGTCAGGGTCGCTACCTCGCCTGGTGGCACTTCCACATAATCATGTTCGGGATCCACGGTCCAGGAATCGCGGGCATACCATCTCGCGGTGTCCGCGAGGGTCGCCTCGGCCGAGGGATTCTCCACGCTGACCGTGATCTTCTTCGTCCCTTCAAGGACAGGGACCTCAAGCAGGATCTCCTCCGTTTTGACCACACCCGATAGGATCTCGTCGATCCTCATCATGTCGTCCATGGTTATCTCATCGGCCGCATCTCCCAACCTCGGTTCCAGCGTTCTTATCTCGAAGTCGTCACCATCGACCTTGACCCACATGTAGGAATAGAATGAACCCTCCCCTGCTCCCCAGCGGGGAAGCCCGCCGCCGGAGCTCGAGATACTGTAGTAGCGGATACCGTCGCGCTCGGTATAGAACTGCCGGTGGTAGTGGCCAGTGAAAACGGCATCCACACCGTTCTCCACAAAGACCTCGTGAAGGAGGTTGTCCCTCCCTGAGGAGAAGTCCTCGCACCAGAAGGGCTTGTGATAGAAAACAAAGGTGTGGGCATGATCGGGCGCCTCCGAAAGGGCGTCTTCCATCCACGCTATTTGCTCTTCCGGCATAGCGGCAGCGGTGTAGGGCAAGGACACATCAAGAATGATAAAGAGGTTGTTCCGGTAGGTAAGGGCAGTATCGCGGTTGCCCACCCTTCTTTCGTATATGGCCTGGCTCTGATCGTTCCATATGTCATGGTTCCCGGGGGTAAGGTGGTACTCTATCCCGATGCTTTCCATTAGCTCCAGTACATAGTCCCACTCGGCCTCGACCCCGGCGGAGTCACTTGAGTAACCCTGGATGAGATCACCCACGGTGAGGATGATATCGGGACGGAGGAACCTCATGTCCTCAACCACCTGCTCAAAAACACCTTCTCTGGCCCCCCCGGTCCTGTCGCCCAGGACGGCAAAGGTGAAAGGCTCGTACGAGTCCGCGTGTACCATGGTGGGTGAGGCCAAACCTTGCCCGGCCGGCACCCCCGGACCAGTGACCACAAGACCGCACAGCAGTATTACCCGAAAAGCCCAGAACAGGACCGAACACCTTGATTTCATGTTGGTTTTCCCCCTTGTGAGACCCACTCCTAACCGCTTGTTTAGCCAGATTATACAGCTTAAATTATTCTTGCACACCCATAGGGTGTATGGTAATGTTCATGGGATTGATTATGCATGGGATTATTGATACCCTTTTCGATCAGTCTACCACAGATGGGGGTATATTAGCGTGAAGTATTGGAGAAAACCGCTCGATGCGGATACCATCAAGGTTCCCCATGGCAAGATCTATGTTGTGAGGGAGCAGTGCAAGGGATGCAGCTTCTGTGTCGAGTATTGTCCCAAGGACGTGCTTGAACTTTCGCAAGAGTTCAACAAGAAGGGTTACCACCCACCGATCGCGGTGCGTGAGGAAGACTGTGTCAGCTGCGGCCTCTGCGAGCTGATCTGCCCCGACTTTGCCATCTATGCGGAGCTGATTGAAGAGGGCGAGACCACCGAAGAGACCCCGAAGAAAACTGACAAGACCGAAAAGGCGGAGGTATAGGACGTGGGTGAAGAGAGAAGAGTGCTCACGGGAGAGCATTTCCTGACCGGAGACCACGCCTGCGCCGAAGGCGGGATGGCGGCAGGGTGCATGTTTTTCGGGGGCTATCCGATTACCCCGTCAACCGAGATCGCCGAGCGGATGTCGCTAAGACTCCCCGAGGTGGGCGGCATATTTATCCAGATGGAAGACGAGATGGCCTCGATGAACTCTATCCTGGGCGCGGCCTGGGGTGGCTGGAAGTCGATGACCTGTACGTCGGGCCCGGGCTTCAGCCTGATGATGGAAAACTTAGGGTTGGGCATAGTGCTTGAGACCCCCACGGTGCTGGTAAACATCCAGCGCGGCGGCCCCTCAACGGGGCTTCCCACGCTCTCGGGCCAGGCAGACATGATGCAGGCCAAGTGGGGTTCCCACGGGGATTATGAGGTAATCGCCCTGGCGCCCAATTCGCCGCAGGAGATATTCGACCACACGATCAAGGCCTTCAACCTGGCCGAGCAGTACCGGACACCGGTCCTGGTGATGAGCGATGAGAGTGTGGGCCACATGACCGAGAAGGTGGTCATTCCCCCCAGGGAAGAGCTCAAGTTGGTGCCCAGGAACTATACCAAGAAGAAGCCGGGCGAATACCTGCCGTTTGAGTGCGGGGAGGACGAGATACCCGAGATGGTGAAGGCGGGCGATGGTTATAAGATTCATATCACGGGCCTCACCCATGACAAGCGGGGCTATCCGGACATCAGCGCCGAAGCCCAGGACTGGATGGTCCGCCACCTCATGAACAAGATTCAGAAGAACAAGAAGAAGATCATAGAGGTCGAGAAGATCAACATGGATGATGCCGAGGTGGTGGTCGTCTCCTACGGCATCTCTTCAAGGGTCGCCCACAGAGGCATGGACCTTGCCCGGAAGACGGGTGTCAAGGTCGGCATGCTCCGGCTTATCACGGTATGGCCCTTCCCGGATTATATGATCAAGGAGCTCGCGGAGCGGGTGAAGGCGTTCGTGACCGTGGAACTCAACTTCGGGCAGATTGCCCTGGAAGTGGAAAGACACGTTGCCGGGAAGGCCAAATGCTACCTGGTACCTCATGCCGGTGGAGATGCGCACAAGCCCGAAGATATTGCCGAAGCAATTAAGGAGGCCGCCAAATGACCAAACCGGCTGCTCACTTAGAAACTGCGATTGTAGAACAAGATACTCACCCGATGGCCGATCTCCTCAGGATGGACCGGATGCCTCACATCTGGTGCTCTGGCTGCGGCCTGGGTACAGGCCTCACCTGCTTCATCATGGCCCTCAAAGAAACCGGCATCCCCGAGGATAAAGTTGCAGTGGTCTCAGGCATCGGGTGTACGGGCCGTGTTGCCGGCTATCTTAATCTGGACTCCTTCCACACGACCCACGGCCGGGGCATACCGTTCGCCACGGGGCTTGCGCTTGCAAACCCGGACTTAAGGGTGGTTGTCTATTCGGGCGACGGCGATCTCGTGGCCATCGGCGGCAACCATTTCATTCATTCCGCAAGAAGGAACATGGACCTCCTGGTGATCTGCGTTAACAACTTCACCTATGGGATGACCGGCGGGCAAGCGGGACCGACGACTCCCATCTCGGCCAAGGCTTCGACCGCACCGTACGGGAGCTACGATTACCCGTTCAATATCCCATATCTCGCGATCGCGAGCGGGGCCACCTATGTCGCGCGGTGGACGTCGCTTCACATGAGAAGGCTCAAGAACTCGATGCGGGAAGCCCTGCCCAAGAAGGGATTCCGGGTGATCGAGATCATCTGCCCCTGCCCCACCGCCTTCGCCAGGAAGAACCGCCTGGGCTCGGGGCTGGACCTGATGAAGCACTACCATGACAACAGCATCATCAAACACGGAGCGGACCCCAGGGAAGCCGACATCGATATGAACGGCAAGGTGGTCTGCGGCACGTTCCTGGATATCGAGAGACCCACATTCAGGGACTTCCAGACCGAGAACATCGCTACGCAGCTGGGGGGTGAATAATGAAAGGCGCAACCCCTTCACGGAAAGAGGTAAGATTCACAGGCTACGGTGGCCAGGGAATGGTGGTCATGGGCCTGATCCTGGGGCGTGCCGCGGCGGTGCACGACGGCAAGTCCGCCACCATGACCCAGTCTTACGGTCCTGAGGCGCGAGGCGGGGCTTCGAGCACCCAGTGCATAATCTCTCCCAGTAGGATCTTCTATCCTTATGTCATCGAGCCAGACGTGCGGGTGGGAATGTCCCAGGAGGGCTATGACAAGCACCGGCTAAACATCAAGCCCGACGGGAAGCTTCTCTACGATGAGGACCTGGTAAAACTGTCGCC
>JAUXGG010000364.1 GCA_030622265.1 Candidatus Eiseniibacteriota bacterium | reverse complement strand
GGCGACCGGGGCAATGCGGTCGTGAACCGGGCCATCAAGCAGGCGGCCAGGGAACTAATGCTTGCGCAAAGCAGTGATTGGGCATTTATTATGAAGACGGGCACTGCGGTTTCTTATGCTGTTAAGAGAACCAAGGAACATCTGTTGAGGTTCAAGCGGCTGTACGAGGAGATAAGCCGCGGTGCTATTGATATAGAATGGCTAAGTGACGTGGAAAACAGAGACAATATATTTCCAGAGCTGGACTATAGTGTTTACGCCGATAAAGTCTACGCGGGCGAGCGATTATAGATCCATTCCAGGGGGGATTTTCCGATGGCGGATGCTACAGATCGGTCAGCGCTAATAAACAACAAAGCCGGCAAAGGTGCGGGAAAGCTCGTACTGGGTCTCGACCTGGGTTCGATAAGCCTCAACTCGGTTGTGCTTGATGAGAAGGGAGAAGTCCTGGAGAACCGCTACACCAGGACCAAGGGACTTCCCATGGAGACCACCCTCGAGGTCCTTGAGGGCCTCCTCAAGCGCTATGCGGCGGACAGCTTCACCGCGCTCGGGATCACGGGCTCCGGTGGAACCCTGCTTTCGAGATTCCTCGACGGCTACTTCGTAAACGAGATCATCTCGCAGACCAAGGCCATGGAGAGGTTCTATCCCGATGTCAAGAGCGTGATCGAGATCGGGGGCGAGGACTCCAAACTGATCCTGCTCGATTATGATAAGGAACTCGGCGGGACCGTGATCAAGGACTTCGCCATGAACACCATATGTGCCGCCGGCACGGGTTCGTTCCTCGACCAACAAGCCAGCAGGCTTGAATTGAGCATCGAGGAATTCGGCGAGTTGTCGCTTAAGTCGGTGAGCCCTCCGCGCATCGCGGGTAGATGCAGCGTGTTCGCCAAGACCGACATGATTCACCTCCAGCAGGAGGCGACCCCCGACTATGACATAGTGGCCGGGCTCTGTTTCGCCATGGCCAGGAATTTCAAGAGCAATATCGCCAAGGGTAAGCAGTTCGCCAAGCCCATATCCTTCCAGGGTGGGGTGGCGGCCAGCAAGGGTATGGTCCGTGCTTTCACCGAGGTCCTGGATCTCGAAGAGGGCGAGTTGATTATCCCCGAGCATTTCTTCTCCATGGGCGCAATCGGCGCGGGGCTAACAGCGGTGGCCCAGGGCGCCGAGCTCGGGCATCCGGTATCGCTCGATGCCCTCAAGGCCCATATAAAGGAACATGCCACTCTCGATGAAGGCATGGAGATGCTCACACTCGAGGAGGGCCGCAGGTACGCCGAGCGCAGGAAGCGGAACGCGATCCACAAGCCTGATGGCAGCAAGGGCAAGGTCCGGGGCTATCTGGGTATTGACGTCGGCTCCTTGAGCACCAATGTGGTGGTGATCGATGAGGAGCGTCGCGTCTTGTCCCGCAGGTACTTAATGACCGCGGGCCGCCCGATCGAGGCCGTCCGACAGGGCCTGGAAGAGGTTGGCAATGAGATGGGCGACCTGGTCGAGATAGGCGGTGTCTGTACCACAGGCTCCGGCCGTTATCTCACGGGTGACTTCGTGGGCGCCGACATAGTCCGCAATGAGATCACCTGCCAGGCCAGGGGCGCCGTCACCATCGATCCCACGGTTGACACGGTTTTTGAGATCGGTGGCCAGGACTCCAAGTACATCAGCCTGGAGAACGGCGCCGTGGTGGATTTCGAGATGAACAAGGTCTGTGCCGCGGGAACGGGCTCCTTCCTCGAAGAGCAGGCCGAGAAGCTGGGCATCAACATAAAGGAAGAGTTCGGGAAGATAGCCCTCTCTTCCGAGTGCCCGGTGAGGCTGGGCGAGCGCTGCACGGTCTTCATGGAATCCGACCTGGTGCATCACCAGCAGAAGGGCGCCGACCGCGACGACCTGGTCGCGGGCTTAAGCTACTCGATCGTCTATAACTACCTTAACAAGGTTGTTCAGACCAAGCGCGTGGGCAAGAACATCTTCTTCCAGGGCGGCCCGGCAGCTAATGACGGCATCGTCGCCGCCTTCGAGAAGGTGACGGGCAAGAAGATCACAGTGCCCGAGCACCATGATGTAACAGGCGCCATCGGGGCCGCGATCATTGCCATGGAGACAAACAAGGGCGAGCCCAGCACCTTCAAGGGCTTTGATCTTAGCAAGCGCAAGTACGAGATCACGAGTTTCGAGTGCACCGACTGCGCCAACAGGTGTGAGATAAGGAAGGTGACGGTCGAGGGCGAGAAGCCGCTCTACTATGGCTCGCGCTGCGAGAAATACGAGATCGATAAGAAGAAGTCGAAGGCCAAGGGAATGCCCGATCTCTTCGCCGAGAGGGAGAAGCTCTTACACACCCTCTTCGTCGAACCCGGCAAGGATGTTAAGAGCGACTCCACGAAGATCGGTGTCCCCAGGATGCTTCTCTTCCACGAGATCTATCCGCTGTGGCACGCCTTCCTGAAGCACCTGGGCTTGGAGATCGTGCTATCGGACAAGACCAATAAGCGCATAATTCACTCAGGGATCGAATGGGTCCCCGCGGAAACCTGCTTCCCGGCCAAGGTGGCGCACGGGCATATCGAGAACCTGATGAAGAAGGAGATCGACTATCTCTTCCTGCCCAGCGTGATCAATATGAGCCAGCGAAATCCTGGCATTGAGGAAAGCTTCGCCTGCCCCTATGCCCAGACGCTTCCCTACTTGTCGGCTGCCGCGTTCGACTATGAGAAGCGCGGGGTCAAAGTCCTGATCCCCCATGTCTTTCTGGCAAGAGGGAAGAAAGACATAGTCAAGGCCCTTTCCGGGATGGGCAAGGAACTCGGCAAGAGCGAGAAGGAAGTGAGCAGGGCGGTGGACGCTGCGCTCAAGTCACACAGCATGTTCTACCAGGCCTGCCAGCATAGGGGCCGTGAGATCCTTGAGAGCCTGGGCGAGGATAAGAAGGCGTTTATCATCGT
>JAUXGG010000073.1 GCA_030622265.1 Candidatus Eiseniibacteriota bacterium | reverse complement strand
GAATACCTGGTCCGCCAGCATCTGGCAGGTCAGCGCGGAGGAGGACTTCGGAGACTTCGCCCTACCGATCTCCTTCCAGGTTGGTATCGCGGACGAGCTCTATACGGCAGGTAAATGCCGCCTGACCGGTACTCTGGATTACAGCCATCCCAATGACCTGGCGGAGCGTCTCCATCTCGGTGCCGAGTATGCCTATGACGAGATGTTCTTCCTGAGGGCCGGTTACCTCACTGACGTAGAATCGCCTGAAATCAGAGAGGGAGACGATGCTGGTGACAGCGCCCTCGACCGCTACTGGGAGTTCCGGTTCGGTCTAGGTGCCAACATAAGCAACTTCATCGTGGACTATGCATGGCAGAGTATTGAGGATCTGGAGGACATTCACAGGTTCTCACTGGGGTATTCATTCTGATAACATCTTCGCGCTAAGAGAGGGACAGCGCCCTTCTCCCGGATGGGGAGTGGGGCGCTGTCCTATTTCTGAATGGCCTTTCCTATCTCATGCCCATCTTCTTGTTCCGGGAAAGCAGGCTTACAATTTTCTAGAGCCTCCTGCTTCGCGTCTCCTCGCGCCTGGCGCCTAAGAACCAGCCGATGTATTGTCTCCGGTAAAAAGGGGCGAGGTTGTCGAAGTTGCCCTCGGCAGCCTTGTTGGCTGCCAGGGCTTTCTTGAGCTCAGGCAGGACGCGGGTTGTACGCTCAGGCTCCTCGGCCCGGTCCCACGCGCCGCTCTTCTTCGCGTTCTCGATTCTCACCAGGCCGGCGCGCCTCATCCGTCTCGCCTTGATCATCTTCCCGGCTCGCTCCTTATTGAGCTTCGACCAGGCGCTCCCGGGCTTCCGGGGCGTGAACCTCTACATGTATCTCTCATCGTCCAGGCGCTTGACGGTGCCGTCTATCCAGCCGTAGCAAAGCGCTCACGACTTTATCATATACACGTGCGGCCTTCCAGGCCCGGCCAGGTTGCCGTGCCATTCAGCGAGCCGGACGAGGCCGGCATATGGCAGTGCAAGCTTAGTCCCAGACTCAATCTGGAATTCGAAGGAAGTGACGCCGAGGCAAGGCCCATAACTCTGCCGCCCGGCGAGACTTATAGGAATAGCTTGCGCTTATTTGCAGATATGCTATTATGGTTATGAACCTTGGTAACCAAGGATGCACGGCAAGGAGCCTGAATGCCTGACGAGGAACAGAAAGACTATTTCGACCTGAGGGACATTCACATCCCGCGCGCCCCCAAGGGCATGCTGCCCGGCCGCCGGCTGGTCGGCCTGGTGGTTCTGGGTTTCTTCGTCATCTTTTTCCTGGTATCCACCTTCTACACCGTAGGCCCCGAGGAAGTGGGCATTATCCTCCGCTTCGGCAAATACGTGCGAAGCACAGATCCTGGTCTTCATGTGAAGCTCCCGTTCACCATAGAGCGCGTGATCAAGGTCCCGGTCCAGCGGCAGCTCAAGCAGGAATTCGGATTCCGTACAGTCCGGGCCGGCGTCAGAACCGAATACACGACCAGGGGTACCTCCGGCGAGTCCAATATGCTCACCGGGGATCTTAATGCGGCGGTTGTTGAATGGGTGGTCCAGTACCGGATCGTGGAGCCGTATAAGTACCTTTTCAGAGTTCGCAATGTTCAGAATACCTTCCGTGACATGTCGGAGGCGGTGATGCGCCAGGTGGTCGGGGATCGCACCGTCAACGAGGTGCTCACGATCGGCCGGCAGGAAATCGCAGACCAGGTTCTCCTGCAGCTCCAGGAGATGTGTGACCAGTATGAAACCGGCATCAAGGTGGACCAGGTGGTTTTGCAGGATGTGAATCCACCCGATCCGGTGAAGCCGTCCTTCAATGCGGTCAACGAGGCCCAGCAGGAGAAGGAGCGGCTGATCAACCAGGCCCAGAGCGATTACAACAAGGTGATTCCGCGGGCTAAGGGCGAGGCCGAGCAGACCATACGCCAGGCCGAAGGTTATGCCCTGGACCGGCTGAACCGCGCCCGGGGTGACTCTGCCCGCTTCGTGGCCTTTTATGATGCCTACCGGAAGGCGCCCGAGGTCACCCGGAAGCGTATTTATCTGGAGACCATGAATGAGATACTCCCGCTGGTGAAGCAGAAGATCATCGTGGATGATGACCTCAGGAGCGTGCTTCCGCTGCTTAATCTGAATACCGGGAAATCCTCCGGTGGAGGATCAGAATGAGAGGGAACGCCTGATGCGAATCGGCGCCGTAGTCCTGGCAGTGGTGGTTCTGATCGTGCTCTTGAACAGTTTCTATATTATCAAGGAGCACGAGCAGGCGATCATCACCCAGTTCGGCAAGCCCATCGGTGACCCCATCACCACGCCGGGCCTTAAGGTCAAGGCCCCGATTGTCCAGAAGGTCAACCGGTTCGATAAACGCTTCCTGGAATGGGACGGCGACCCCAACCAGCTCCCCACCAAGGACAAGCGCTTCGTCTGGGTCGATATGTACGCCCGCTGGCGGATCACCGAACCGCTGCTCTATTTCCAGCGGCTCAGGGACGAGCGGGGCGCCCAGACCCGGCTCGATGATATCCTGGATGGGGAAACCCGAAATGCGATTGCCAATCACAATCTCCTCGAGGTGGTCCGGAACACCAACCGCACCCCGGAACAGAGCGAACTGGAGACCCGGGACGAGACGGGTTTAGAGAATATCAAAATCGGACGTGAGGTGATCCGGATGGAGATCCTGAGCAAGGTCAAGCCCAGGACAGAGGATCTTGGCATAGAGATCCTCGACGTCCAGTTCAAGCGGATCAACTACGTTGAAGAGGTGCGGCAGAAAGTCTATGAGCGAATGGTGGCCGAGCGTATGCGAATCGCAGACCGCTTCCGCTCCGAGGGTGAGGGCGAGGCCTCGAGGATAAGAGGTGAGAAGGAGCGCGAGCTGAAGCGCATACAGTCGGAAGCTTACCGGCAGGCCCGTGAGATCAGGGGGGATGCGGATGCCAGGGCGACAGATATCTACGCGGCGGCCTACAATCGTTCGACAGGCACGCAGGTTTTCTACGAGTTCTTAAAGACGATGGAGATCTACAGGACGACCCTGGATTCCGAGACCACGCTGATCCTCTCCACGGATGGGGAGTTCTACAAGTTCATCAAGCGGTCCGGCGGACGCTAGCCGGTCCAGTTGGGCTCGGCGTCCCAGCTGACCTGGGCGACAGCCTTCTCTTCCTTTTCGACTTCTCCGGCCAGCTTTATCTCTTTCACGGCATTAGCCACAACATAGACATAGTCATTGTTGCTCTTCGGGTCCACCGGGGAAACGAAGAAGCCCTGCAGCCCGCCGTTATAGTCCATACTGGTGCCGCGGATGACTTCGCCGTCCTTGAAGTGCACCTCTATCCTGAGCCCCACGAGATGAGACGTGCTGTGGACTTCCCTGAACCGCTTCTTCTCCCTATACATCAGGTCACCCTCGAGGGTCTTAACAAAGAACAGGGCCTTCAGGTCGGAGATCCGGATCTGATATACCCTTCCCTTATCCGCTGCCCTCTCAGAGACCACGCGGAAAGTGGGACCCAAGGGATCAAAGTCAGAGGTGGAACCCTTGAGCAGTTTCCCGCCCTTGAAGTGTGCGACTACCCTGTGTGGACCACTACCATCTGGACGTGACATATTTCTTCCTCCCCTGTAATACCACAACTCGCATTCTCTCTATTCGCTTTTTGAAACAGACTGGTATTACCAAGGATGCCTACAGTCGGGGCTTCCGGCAGACCTTGCCGGCATACCCATCGCTCTCTTCATTTAATCGGCAGGAAAACGCGGAGGTTTAGGTTTTGAGAAAACGGCCGGAATCGGCAGACTCCATATGCGCAGATGGGCTCCATATGGGCAGACGGGCTCCATATACACAGACGGGCTCCATGCAAGGTTGATGCGGCCTATCACCCGCTGCGATCCATATCAGGGTCTGAGCTTGAAAAGCCTGTAAGGCTCGCCGGGATCGGGACCCAGGTGAATCTGAGAGGTGGTCACGTATAGATAGCCATCGGGGCCCCGGGCGATGCTGTCCGGCCACCTCAGACGGGAATCCTCGGCGACAGTCTCGACGGTGCCGAGCCTGACGAACTTCTTTATGGCATTATCCTCGACCGCCGTGATGTACAGATACCTGTCATCTCCGAAGGTAATGCCGTCGGCCGGCCCGGTTTCGTACATCGATTCCACTTTTCTCGCCAGCTGCTGCGAGGAGACCGACTTATCACGAAGCCAGCGGGTCTCGATCCGGTAAAGGGTCCGGCCGGTCAGTGCCTGGTAGTAGAGATACTCCCCGTCTGAGGAGAGCGCCAGGCCGTCCGAATGCACCTGCGGGGGCTTGCCGCCCCGGAGCCATTTCCTGCCGCTTATGGTGAGAGTAATACCCTCCGACTTGGTGGAGGGGTGATCAGAGAGCAGCCTCCGGCTCTTCTTTGCCTTCAGGTCCACAACCAGGATGGCGCCAAGGCCGGAATCGGTAATGTATGCCACCTGTCGCCCGGCGTCGACCCGCACATCGTTCAGGTAACTGGCGGGGGGTGCAATTGCCTCATCGAAGACAATGGTGCTCACTATCCTGTTTCGGCCCAGGTCGACCTTGACCAGTTTGGCCCCCCCGGCCACAACACCCATGAAACCCGGGTTGGCTGCATCGAGTATCCACAGGTCATCGTCCTTATCGATGAACACGCTCTGAACACAGACGAAATGATCCCCCGGGCCGTCGCTGCCATCCCAGGTGTTCCACTCATCATTGGGAAAAGCGGTGACATCGCCGGACGCCTGTATCTCGCCGACCGAGAAGGTGACATCATCCGACCAGCGCGGGTAGTTTACGAAGATGCGGCCTTTGCCTGAGACGGCCACTCCTGTCCACTGCCTGTCTGATTCCGCAACTTCAACGAGGCCTGCACGGTGCCCGCTGGCCCGTTTGGCTGCCCCTCCCGCTTCCCCCTCTGTCCCGTGAGGCCTGAGATCGTCGAGGGGCCGGACCTTCTTACATCCCGAGACCGTGAGCAAGACGATGGCCGCGACCAGTATGGCTACCGGCACGCGTGACAAATGGTATTGCATATGTCTACCTCCGTCGGCGGTGTTATGGCGATGGCTCCTTCCATATTATCGACTTCCGCCCGGTCACCCATAAGGACATGCTATGTGTGGAGCAGAGTGAAATTCGTATAGTCATAGTGGTCGGCATCCGCTTCGTCACTAGCATACACCGGGCTCAAGTATCGGTCAACCTTCCGGGTATGAGCAGTCGCGCCGGTGGCCGGGGAGGGCCGGCGTTCTTAACCCAAAACTAACAAGCCGTTTATTCGTACCTAACAGCGTCTGATTATTATGGGACATAACCGATCCTGGAAGATGATCGAGACTGGAGGCTTGCCATGAAATTCACCGGAATCCTCAAGCGGCTGCTCGCTCCGAGGCAAACAAGTAGCGCAGCCAGGCGCAGGCGCAATACTCGCCTGCCGCGGCTGGATGACCTTGAGTTCAGCGTGATTCCCGCGACTGATGATCACCTCTACGATCAGGATGTCAGGCCGGCCCTGTTGGCGCAGATTCTCTCAGCCGAGAAGAGCCGTTAGTACAGGCTCGCCCCACGGTAATATCGCCGCACGGACGCCTTGATCAGGCGGCCGAAATGCGGTATACTGTAAGCCTGAGCATATACAGCGGTGTGCGGAAGGAGTTCCTTTGTCGGCAAAAGGGTTGCCTTCCGCTCTTTTTTGCGAGGAGGATGCGCACATCCTGGCTGGAAATTCGATAACGATATTTGCACGCTCCATTACCTGTCTGCTCCTGTGCCTGCTTCTCACAGGGGTGCCGCTCGGTACGGCCACCACTGGTGCCGCTGGAGATCCCGGAGATCTTGCAGCAGATCCCGGGAGCGCCGAACAGCACAACCTCCCGATACATCTGACCGAAGAGGAGATGACCCGGCTCGATGAGATCGGGATGTATCATACCGCGACCGCACCGCCCTCTACTCCGGTTCGCAAGCCGGCCCAGTGGGAACCGGTCACGGGAGTTCTGATCCGTTTCCATTATGGGTTCGGGCTGCCGTATGACATGATCCGGGAGTATGCCGAGGACCTCACTGTGTATATCATCTGCGTGTCCGGCCAGCAGACGGGCTGCTACAACAATCTTGATGCCAATGGCGTTAACATGGCCAATGTCGAGTTCATCAACCTCTCGACCAATTCCATGTGGACCCGGGACTATGGCCCCCTGGGGGTGTTCTCCGGGGATACCTGGGGAATCGTGGATCACATCTATAACCGGCCTCGCCCGCTTGACGACCAGGTGAACTGGGATCTCGGGCTCTTGTGGGGATGTTCGGTCTATGGGACCGACCTGATTCACACGGGAGGGAACTTCCTGTACGACGGCCATGGTACGGCATTCTCAACCGATCTTGTGTGGGATGAGAATCCGGGGATGTCCGCCGGGGAGATCGAGCTGGTGGTGGAGGACTACCTGGGGATAACCGAATACGTCGTATTGCCCGACATATCCCCGAGCGGGATCCACCATATCGACTGCTGGATGAAGCTCCTGGATGAAGAGACCATCATGGTCAAGGAGGTCGACCCCGGCCACGCCGACTACGACGCAATCGAGGCCAATGTGGTGACCCTGGAAGGCCTGGCCAACTGCTATGGGAGGCCCTATGATATCGTGCGCGTCTACTGCGGCGGCATTGAGTCAGATGTTGCGGCATATACGAATTCCATGATCCTGAACAACAAGGTGTTCGTCCCGCTCTACGGCATCAGCACGGACGCCGCTGCCCTGACTGCCTATGAGGCCGCAATGCCGGGCTACGAGGTGCTCGGATATACCGGAAGCTGGGTATCGAATGATGCGATTCACTGCCGGACTATGGAGCTTAATGATAAGCAGATGCTAATCGTTGATACTAATCCGCTCCAGGATCTCGAGTTCAATACCGGTGATTATAGAGTATCAGCATTCATCGATGACCTGAGCGGTACCGGCCTGGTCACAGATTCGCTTTTTGTCTACTGGCGCCTCGAGGGAGCCCCTGGCTTTGAGGGCATCACCCTGTCGGCCACGGCCGCCCCGGATTCGTATGCCGCATATATCCCACTGCAGGCCGACTCCGCCGATATCGAGTACTATATCTCCGCCGGGGACAATAGCGGACGCCGGTCAACGCGCCCGCAGGTCGCGCCCGGGGCCTGGTACTCGTTTAATACCGGCGGAGATGACCTCTCAGGGCTGG
>JAUXGG010000075.1 GCA_030622265.1 Candidatus Eiseniibacteriota bacterium | reverse complement strand
TTGTCAAGCTAACGGCGAAATTCACAACCCTGGGGTCAGGTACCGGTTTGTGAATTCACAAACCGGTACCTGACCCCAGGGTTGTGAATTTCGCCGTTAGCTTGACAAGAGGCGAGCCGGTGTGTTATCGATTTCTGGTTGTATCAGCTCTGGTTAGGTAAATCAACCTCTGGCGTGTGATGACAGAAAACACAACCAATTTCCCCGGCAAGGAAGAACTTCAGAAGGCGCTCGGAGCCGCACTCGCAGGCGGGGCCGGATTCGCCGAGGTCTACCTCGAACACAGAACCACTGACTCAGTCCGGATTGAGGAACAACTGGTGCGTGAGGCATCGCGCGGAATAACCTCCGGCGCAGGCGTGCGGGCGATAGCGGGCGATAAGATCGGGTATGCCTACTCCGATGGTATGGACCCCGGGAGCATTCTCGAAGCCGCCAGGGTTGCAGGCGAGATAGCCGCAAAGGGCGGCGAGAGACCTGCGGTCAATCTGGGTGACATCTCCCGGGCAAAGCCCTACTCGGTTCCTCAAGTCTTCCCCATCGAGATCGAAGCCGCGAAGAAGATCGAGACAGCAAGGGCGGCCGACGGCGGAGCCCGCCAGTACGACCCGCGCATAAACGCCGTCCTGATCGGACTCTATGATACCGACAAGAGCTTCCTCATCGCCAATTCAGAAGGCACTTACGTGACCGACAGGCAGGTCATAACAACCTTAAGAATCACGACGGTGGCCGAGGATCAAGGCATGAGACAGCGGGGATTCCGTTCCATGAGCGGAACCAGGGGCTACGAGATCTTCTCAGACGAGTCCCCTGAGAGCTGCGCCCGGGACGCTGCCCGACAGGCGATTCGCCTGCTCGATGCCGAGGAGGCCCCGGCCGGCAAGATGCCGCTCGTTTTGGGAAACGGCAGGGGCGGTGTCCTGCTCCACGAAGCGATCGGTCACGGCTTCGAGGGTGATTTCATAAGGAAGGAAACCTCGCTCTTCACGGGCCGGCTCGGCGAGAAGATCGCGGCTCACGACTGCACCATCGTGGACGATGCGACGCTTCCGGGAATGCGCGGAACGATCAACGTCGACGATGAGGGAACCCCGGGGCAGCGTACCGTGCTGATAGAAAACGGCATCCTCAGGGGATACCTTTTCGACAGGCTGAACGCCGGGCTGATGGGTGTGGATTCCACCGGAAACGGACGAAGGCAGTCCTATAAGTACATGCCGGTGGTAAGGATGACCAATACGTTCATGCTCGGAGGAGATAAGGAACCGGAGGAGATAATAGCCTCGGTTGCAGATGGGTTCTATGCGAAGCGCATAGGCGGCGGCCAGGTGGACATCGCGAGCGGGAATTTCGTCTTCGAGGTGGTCGAAGGCTATCTCATAAAAGCCGGCAAGGTTGGTCCGCCGGTGCGGGGAGCCAATCTCATCGGCAACGGTGCGGAGATCTTGAAGAAGATAGAAATGGTAGGAAACGATTTCACCATGGACTCCGGCGGCGGCACTTGCGGCAAGGCCGGCCAGGCGGCCCCGGTGGGCAACGGCGTCCCGACCATAAAGATCTCGGAGATCACCGTGGGAGGAACCAAGTCTTGAGTCCGGACTACCTTGAGCTCGCCGCCGACGTGACCCGGAAGGCCAAGAAGCGCGGCGCCGACGAGTGCGACTGCTTCATCGAGGCCGGTACCGAGCTCACCATCAAGGTAAGATCGGGCGAGGTCGAGAGCATTGAGCGCGCGAGCTTCGCGGGAATGGGGATAAGGTTTTTCCTGAAGAAGAGCCTCGGCTTCGGTTTCACGACCGACTTTTCTCCCTCCTCAATAGATGGCCTGATCGATCGTTCCAGGGCTTTCGCCGAGACATCAACTCCCGATCCCGACTCGGGAGTACCCGAGTTCGGCCCAATCGATGAGGTCGACCTCGAGATAAACGACCCGGTCATAAAAGAGATACCGCTTTCGGAGAAAACCGAAATGGCGCTGGCCTGTGAGAAGGCGGCGTACGGCCAGGACAAGCGAATCAAGTATACCTACGGGACGTCCTACAGCGACGTTCAGGGAACGGTTATTCTGGCACGTTCGGGGTCAGACCCGATCCACTATGACGCGACCCACTTCGATCTGACATGCGTCCCTGTTGCGGAGCAGAAGGGCGAGCGAAGGATGGGGATCTGGCTTACCTCCGAGCGCTTTCTCTCAGATCTTGAATCGCCGGCCGCGGTGGGAGCAAAGGCCGCGCAACGGGCGATCGCCATGATGGGCGCAAAGACGGTGCCGACGCAGAAGGCCAGCGTCGTCTTCGATTCCCGCGCGGGCGGCCAGGTTGTGGCGGAGATATTCCAGGCGCTTGACGGTGAGAACATCTTAAGAGGGATGTCGTTCCTCAAGGGACGCCAAGGCAAGAAGGTGGGGTCGAATCGCGCTACCTTTGTCGATGACGGCCGGATACCCAGGCGCACGGGGTCCCGCCCATTTGACGCCGAGGGCTTTCCAACCCGGCGTACTCTCGCGATCGATAAGGGCACCGTGAAGTCCTATTTCTACGATTCGCGCTCGGCAAGGAAAAGCGGGACGGAATCCACCGGCAATGCGAGGCGCGGTTTCTCGTCCATACCGGAGATCGGAGCCAACAACTTCTACCTCATACCCGGAAAGGAGTCGCGGGACGATGTGATCGGGACGGTCAAGAAAGGCGTCCTGGTTACCAATCTCCTCGGCTTCGGGGTAAACGTAACGACCGGGGACTACTCCCGGGGAGCCGAAGGTCTCTGGATTGAGGACGGGAAAATCAGCCACCCCGTGGATGGCATAACTGTTGCCGGAAACCTGCTCGACATGCTGGGCGGTATCCAGGCGGTGGCCTCGGACCTGAGGTTCTTCGGCAGGATGGGCTCTCCCACCTTCGTCATAGACGAGATGACCATCGCCGGGGGCTGATCTGCAGCGGCTGATCAGCGGCGAGTAACCCTGCGTGACATGTTCGGCGCTCTCCCTTGTTCATTGCCCACGAAAGTTCAAGTCCGGCCCCGCTCAGCGGAATAACGATAAGTCCCGCGGACTATTTGCCCGTCGTCGGGGGAGGCTCCCTGTCCCGGTAGAAGACCGGGCGGGGAGTAGCGGTGATGGGTGCGAAGCGGATGCCACGCTCAAGCGGCGTCCTCGCATGCATTCGCCTGACCCGGACTGCGCTCAAGTGGGCAAGCCTCTCTATGAACACCCCTACGAGGACGGGCCAGAGAAACGCCGGGGTCTCATAGGCGATGGCCGCGGTCACTCCCGAAAAGACCAGGAGCAGGCCAAAAGCGCGCCCGACTGCTGAGGCCACCACGGTGGATTTCACATAGTCACGCGTTACCTTCCAGAGAAGCGCCCTCAAGACCCTGCCCCCATCGAGCGGGAATCCCGGCACTAGGTTGAAGCATGCCAGGACCGCGTTGGCGTAGAAAGCGTATTCCGTTATCAGGGCGGCTACGCCGGTGGGGTTGCCGCCAAGGAGCCCGAATCTCACCAGCCCGGCCACGGCGGCGATGCAGATGCTCATTATGGGACCGGCGATCGCCATCTTGAATTCGACTCCGGGAGTTCGCGGTTCGCTCTCCATGTGGGCAACACCGCCGAATATGAAGAGCGTGATCTTCTTGATCGGCAACCCGTTCCTGATCGCAACGAAGGAATGGGAAAGCTCGTGCGCAAGTACCGATGCGAAGAGAATGAGCGCACCCGCACCGCTTATGAGCCAGGCGGCCGCGCTGGTAATGTCACCGGCGTTCTCGGCAACATAGCCTACGCGCAGCCAGTACACCAGCAGGGCGAAAACCGCCAGCCAGGTCACGTTGACATTTATCTCGATGGAACCGATGGTCCCAAGTCTGAGTGATGCTTTGCCGATCATGCATGACTCTCAATCCACGAGAATAACCCCGTAGTAATCGCCGCGCCGCCGCCTGGTATGAACCACTTCAATCCCCATCCCATTGGCCCGGGCGGTCGCGAACACATCGATGCCGCAGGCTTCCATCGCGGGCCTGGCCTCGTAGGGATGCTTGCACCTGGAGCCCGTGTCACATTTCTCACAGAGACGGCACGGGCCGGAGCCCAGTCCAAGGGCCTTGTAGTGGCCGGCGAAGAAAATCTCGCGCTCCAGGTGGGGGATGATCTCGTTCACGATGTTATTGTCCTTGGCGTGGATCAGGATGGCCCTGCGGTAGCAGGAAACCACCTCTTTCATCTCCGCCGGTGCCGGGGTGAAAGGCGGACACATCAGGCGCTTGTTGTAGCCCCCGCATCCGAACTGGCACTTGAGCCTTACCCAGGCCTCGCACAATATGGTCGAGGCCCGAATCACCCTGACATCGTCCGCCCCCATCTCGAGCGCGGTATCGACAAAGATCTTCAGGTCTTTCTTTCTTACCCCCCGTGGAGCCGCCACTCTACTTACTTCCCATCTGAAGCCGCTTGGTCCCCGGCTTTGTCACTTCGATGCCTCTGGAGCAGAGCGGACACTCCGCGGGCTGGTGGTTCTCGATTTCGGCCCTGACGAGATAGGCCGTGGGAACGCCGAAATCAACATCGACGCTTCTATTGACGATGGATCCGACAGCTACCACCTCTCCCCCCATCTCGCTAATCACCTCTATCACTTCCTTTATCGAGCCGCCCGTGGTGAAAACATCCTCGACCACGATCGCCTTCTCTCCCGGGGCGATGCCGAAACCTCTCCGCATGCTCATCTTGCCCGCGACACGTTCGGTGAAGATATTGCGAACCCCAAGCGCCCTTGCCACCTCGTGGCCGATCACGATACCACCGACCGCGGGACTGACAACCACTCCAGCTGTCCCGTCACCACCCGCTACCCCACCTTCGCCGGCGCCTCCCTCTCCGACCTTCTTCTTAAGCAGCTCCGCCAGGAACCGTCCGACGATTTCGGCCCTCCCGGGATCTTCGAGCAGCCGCGCGCACTGTACATATCTGTCACTGTGAAGCCCAGAGGCCAGCTCGAAATGACCCTTGAGCAGGGCGCCGCTTTCCTCCATCAACTTGATCACCCCGGAATCGGGAAGTGTTTCCTTAAGCATTCTCAATCTCCTCCAGTATCCGGTCCAGCATGGCCTGTGGCCTCTCCGACGCGGTAACGCTCCGGCCTACCACCAGGTAGTCGGCGCCATCCGCCGCGGCCTGGCCGGGCGTTCCAACCCGCGCCTGGTCGTTCGCCTGCTGGTCGGCAAGCCTGATGCCGGGAACCACGGCCAGCAGCCTGTCTCCGTGAACCTGTTTGACCTGGGCCACCTCTCGCGGCGAGCAGACCACTCCATCGATCCCCGACGATGCGGCATCGCCGGCGCGCCCTAAGACAGTATCGAGCACATTACCCTTAGGGGCGATACTCGTTAAGACCGTGACCCCGATTACCCGGGGCCGCTCCACGCCCGCCGTCTCGGCCCCGGCCGCGGCGCCCTCGGCAGCAGCGGCCATCATGGCGGCGCCACCCGAGGCGTGCACCGTCAAGAGGCTCACCCCCAACGAGGCTGCCGCCCTCACGGCTCCCTTCACAGTGTTTGGTATGTCATGGAACTTAAGATCCAGGAAGATCTCTTTTCCCGCGTTCTTTGCTATGTCCAGGACGCGCGGTCCGAACCGCGTGAAGAGGATCGACCCGATCTTGTAGATCCCCACCCGGTCCCCGGTCGCCTTGATGATGTCCTTAGCCTGATCCAGATCATCCGCATCCAGGGCGATAATCACTTTCGTGCCGGCGCCTGCCACATCAATCCTCCTTATTCCGCTGCCTTTCCCCTAAAGTCACCGATGCTGCCATAGCCATGCGTCTTCATGTAATCTTCTATGCCGGCCATTATCGAAGCCGGCGCTCCGGTACATTTAAGTATGACACTGCCGATCTGCAGCGCATGCGCTCCCGCCAGGATGTACTCGATGGCGTCCCGGGCGGTCTCGATTCCTCCGCCTGCCAGAATCGGCACGTCCACGCATCGCGCAGCCTTCCATACAAGCAGCAAGCTCACCGGCTTGATCGCCCCACCGCTCAGGCCCCCAGAAAGAGCCCCCAGCACCGGCCTTGCTCGATCGATATCGATGGCCATGGCCGGGTAGGTGTTGGCGACTGTGAGGGCATCGGCCCCCGCATCGCAGGCCGCCCGGCACACTTGCTCAATGCCCGAGATAAGAGGAGGCACCTTGACTATCACCGGATACCTCGTGGCTTCGCGTACCGCCGAGACCACCTGACGCGTACTGAAAGGATCTTGGCCGAAAGCGATTCCCCCCTTCTTGACATTGGGACAGGAGATATTGACCTCGAGCGCGTCAATTCTGCCCGAACCATCGCTTCGGTTCGGCGCATCACTTCCGTCCGGCGCATTGCTTCGGCCCGGCGCATCGCTTCGGTTCGGCACTTCGCGTCGGCCCAACGCATCGAGCATGGAAGCCAGCCTCGCATACTCATCCACTTCCGCCCCACCGATGCTGACGAAGACCTTACACGGCAGGTCGAGCCCCGGCAGGTGATCGGCCATGAAGGCCTCGACCCCGACATTTTCAAGACCTATGGAGTTGATGATGCCTGAGCCCACGTCGACAAGCCTCGGTGGCGGGTTGCCCTCGCGCGGCGCAAGTGTGACGGTCTTGGTCACAATCGCCCCGAAGGACGCGTAATCCAGCAGCCCCTCGTGCTCGGTCCCGTAGCCAAAGAGTCCGGAGGCACCTATCAGGGGCGAGGCCAGGTCCACTCTGCCTATCTTGACACCAAGGTTCATCTTGAGAGCCATCGCTTCCAGTCTACCGCCGAACTGTCCAGGACCGGGCCATCCTTGCACGCGTGCAGATAGCCGCCGCCGGTTTGCGGTACCGCGCATGCCAGGCACGCCCCCACCCCGCAGGCCATTATCTCTTCAACACTCACCTCGCAGGTGATGCCGCGCGCCTCACAGATCCGGTGTACCTCATAGAGCATCTCATTGGGACCGCAGGCTATGACCTGCACTTCCCGCGAGCCGTCGCCCCGTTCCTCGAGGGTCGAGCTCAGCCCGTCACAGGCGGTTCCGCAAACACCTTTCGATCCATCCTCGGTGCAGGCGACCAGCTCAACTCCCTCCACCGCCAACCCGACCGGAATGAGGAGGTCTTCTCTCGATGAGGCTCCCACAATCAAGGTGGTCCGGTCGAAGACACCCACGTACTTGCGGCAATA
>JAUXGG010000340.1 GCA_030622265.1 Candidatus Eiseniibacteriota bacterium | reverse complement strand
CGACTTAGCAGTGTCTCAAGCATCCTGATGATCTCGACCAGCGGCTGGAGAGCACCCCCTCCGGGGTCATTGGGTGATGAGAGCGCGAGTCCGTATCCCAGGACGTGAGGGTAGGAACCGATCCTGAGCGGCAGTCTGGTGTCTGAGTAAGTAACGCCCAGTCCGGCCTCATCGAGAGTGAGGCGGATCTCACCATCCGCAAGGCACTCGTGGTAAGGCCGCGCAAGGAAAGGCGCCAGAACGCGCCCCATGCTCCGGCCCTCTTCGGCGGTCCATTGAATATCGAAGAAGCTATGGAATATGGGTGCGGTCTCGGCCTCCAGAAGATCCATCAACATCCAGTTGTCGCTGTCATAGGCAAGATGATTGGGAACTATGTCCTGGACGTAGAGCAAGCCACTTTGATGGAGTTTCCCAATCAAGGCATCGAAGTTATCGACGGTCCCAAGTGCGGGATTGAGCCGGTTGGGATCTACGATGTCATAGCCGTGGCGGCTTCCCTTGCGTGCGGCGAAGATGGGTGAAGCGTATAAGTGTGAGACGCCTAGTTTGGAGAGGTAGGAAACGATGTCTCTCGCTTCCGAGAAACCGAAGTCGGGGCCAAACTGAATTCTGTAAGTTGCTCGCGGCATTTCCATCATAGGTTCGCCATAAGTATGCTTTGCCCGATCCCGGCTGACTGAGGCCTTGTTCATCCTTACGTGTTCAAGGCACGTTCGAAGCTCGTTCGGCCCAAGCTAACAGAGGCAGTATGCGTGGTCAAGCGGTCAGGATGTAGCTTGACTGAACTCGCAGGCGAAGCGGATAATGAAAACGGGGAGACGAGTTGATGAAAGAAGTTCTCACGTCCTGCACACTCGATTGTCCTGATACCTGTTCGATCCTCGCACAGGTGGATGGTGACCGAGTGGCGGCCCTGCGCGGCAATCCCGACTTCGAGTTCACCCGGGGATTCCTGTGCAGGAGGTCGCGGGGTTTCCTTAAGCGCGTGTTCAGCCCCGATCGCATTCTCCATCCGCTCAGGCGGGAGGGAAGCGGGTGGAAACAGATATCCTGGGACGAGGCGACCGACCTGGCCTCGGACCGCATCGGTGGCGCGATCAAGACTCACGGACCTCTCTCAGTATTCTATTACAGGGATGCCGGATCGATTGCGGGGCTTAAGCTTGTCAACGACCGGCTCTTCAATCTCCTGGGGGGCGCCACGTTTGCCAGTGGCTCGCTCTGCGGCGGCGCAGGGATCGCAGGGCAGACGGTTGATTTCGGCCTGAGGACAAGCCACGATCCCAACGATCTTCTCAATTCGAACCTCATCATCATCTGGGGACGGAACCCGGCCTGGACCAATGTGCACCTGCTTCCCATTCTCCGAAAGGCAAAGGCCAGGGGCGCGACACTGGTACTGGTGGACCCGGTGGAGACGGCGACCGCCAGGCTGGTTGATTTTCACCTTGCCCCGGTTCCGGGGACAGACGGCCTGCTGGCCCTGGGCCTTGCCGGATGCCTGATCGAGGCGGGACATGTCGATCGAGGGTTCCTGGCCCATCATACCGAGGGATACAGCGATTTCGCAGAGCTCGTCAGGCGCTATGACCTTAAAGTCATATCTGAGAGAACAGGTATAACTGAGGATAAAATCAGGGAGTTAGCGAGTATGTATGGTCGGAGAAAGCCTGCCGCCATACTGGGGGGATGGGGCCTGCAGCGCCGCTCAAATGGCGCCAACACCTATCGTGTCCTGGATGCGCTGGGGGCAATCACCGGCAATATCGGGCTGAGCGGTGGCGGCGGGGGTCACGGCATGGATGAAACCCGCTGGTACGACATGCGCCTGCAAGGGTGCGAGCATGCATCTGCCAGGCGGGAAATCCCCAGGCCCATGACGGGACGGGGGATGCTCGAGGCCAGGGAGCCGGCAATCGAGGTCGCGGTGGTCTCAGGCGCCAATCCGGTCAACCAGTGTCCGAATACCAATCGCGTCAGAGAAGCTTTCGAGAAGACACCTTTCGTCATAGTGATGGACATGTTCATGACCGACACGGCCGCCGTCGCCGACCTTGTGCTTCCCACCACGCATTTCCTTCAAGAGCAGGATGTTGTGGCGAGCTACTGGCATAACTACCTGATGCCTGTCAATCCGGCGCAGGGAAGGTTGGGGGAGGAGAAGACCGATCTTGAGACCTTTGCGGAGATTGGAAAGAGGCTCGGAGTCGGCGATATGCTCACGGGTGATCCCGAGCATTATCTGGAGGCCATGCTGCGCCCGCTTGAGGGAGAAGGACTCACCCTTGAGGCCGTAGTGCGCGGACCCGTGAGACCCCGGGGCGCAGTTGACGTTCCTTTTGCCGACAGGAGTTTCGCGACACCGACCGGCAGGTTCCGGTTCGTTGTGTATGTGGCAGAACCTGCCGGCGGAAGCGAGGAGTACCCGTTTCACCTTATTTCGTCTCATCCGCACGAGCGCAATCACTCCCAGCTTACTGGTGAGAGCGAGGAGCGGCTCCCGGTGGTTCGCATTGCCGAGGCTGCCGCCGAGAGGCTCGGTGTGGGCGGTGGTGACAAGGTCAATGTCGAGACGTGCCATGGCAGCCTTGACTGCATTGTGGAGTTAAGCGCAGCGCTCCGGATGGACACGGTTCTCATATATGAAGGGTGGTGGGACCGGTTGGGAGGATCGGTTAACCGGCTGACTGGGGACGAGCTGAGCGACATGGGTGAGAATGCCACCTTCAACGATGCCAGGTGTAGGATTGTGAAGAAAGGGGACAGCGCCCTTTTCCCCCAGGTGTAAGATCGTGAAGGAGGAAAAGGGCGCTGTCCCCTTTGGAGAGGTACATGTAATGTCCAAGCAGTCCGTAAGAGTTTTCATCAAGCCCGACGGCAAGGAAGTCTGGGTGGTGTCGGGCTCAACTGTTGAGGAAGCTCTGCTTGCCGCATCTATTCCGATCTCCATGCCCTGCGGCGGACATGGACGGTGCGGCAAATGCCTGGTGAGAGTGAAGGGTGGTGTGTTGCCTCCGGATGCGGATGAGAGAGCCCTGCTGCCCGAGGACGCCGGTGATCTAAGGCTGGCATGTGTCGCGCAGCTTGAGGGCGATGCCGAGATCACCATTCCGGATGAGACGCGCATCACGATCCAGAAGATTGCCACCCGCGGGAAGGTGTCACGCAAGTACGCAT
>JAUXGG010000345.1 GCA_030622265.1 Candidatus Eiseniibacteriota bacterium | reverse complement strand
TTCGGCCTGGAGGGTGACGATCCTTGCGACGGTGGTGCGTCTGCGACAGAGCAGAGCAGCTGGGGTGGGATCAAGGCAATTTTCGAGTAAACCGCTTCAGAGGGTTTTAGGCGGGTGGCCTTCGAGCCGCCCGCTTTTTTTTGTCTGTTTCCCATCCCATCCGGGCCCATCTGGATTGGAATCCTCACCTAATCTTATATCCCTGGGTAAATTCACCCATCTGACATGCCGATACGCTTAGCAGGGCGTGGCATACGGCCAGTGTGTGCCACATATCAGATGGCGGAGGTCCCTGCCACGGAGAAAGGGGGTATGTTTTCACGGTTATTTGAAATCGGTATGTGTTCGCTTTCCCTTCGGGAGAGCCAGAGAGGAGAGATAAGAGTGAGAAAATCCATTGTTATAGTGTCTGTTCTGATCTTAGTGATGAGTTCCCTGGCGTTCGCGGGCAACAACACCAATGCCAAGGTGGCCATTCACGTACGCCCGCATAATGCCAAGTTGGGATGTAGTGTCACAATCGCCGATTGTAACGACATTGTGACGACCGAGCCTGGCTTCAGCGTAGATGCCTTCCCGGTCTTCTACGATCTGGTAGAGTATAAGGGCTGTGAGTATGGTATCTGCTGGCCGGCCTGGACTTACAGTGCCGCCTTCACGAGCTGCAGTGATCTCGTGATCGGCGCCGTTGATTGGCCGGGTTCCGGTGCAGCGCATGCCTGGAGCGCCTGCCAGTATGGTGTGGCCGTACCCAGTTTCGTATGGCTGTATGCCGATGGACCGGGCATCATCTGCCCGTGTCCGTATCCGGCAACGGGCTTGATCAGCGTCCTGGACTGTGCCGAGGGTCTCGATGATCCTTGCGATATCTTCTGCGCCGGTGTCTTCGGCGAAGTTGGCGACGATCCGTGTGACCCCATCACCACTGAACCAACAACCTGGGGCGCAATCAAGAGCATGTTCGAGTAGAGCAAGAAGGATAGGAAAACCGTCTATAAGTGGGGCCGGGCCGGCCGCTCGGCCTGGCCCCCGGTCAAAACGGTGTATTTCTTCCGGTCCCGTGTCTTCTGTGCTCCCTGGCCCCTGCCTATTTCTTGCGGATGAGCGCATCCGGCCTTATCTTCTATTATAGAAGGTTCCGGCCATCCTGCTCCAGGTTGACAACCTGGGCGAGTCCTGATATCTTTACCGGGTATTTTAGAGAATCCGAGGCTGGATGAAGAAGAATCAATCCCATATAGCGCCCGTTTACATCCTCTTTCTTTTCTCCGGTGCGACCGGGCTGGCCTATCAGGTCGTCTGGATCAGGATGCTGGTCCGGACGTTCGGGGCGACCTCGTTCGCCATAAGCACGGTGCTTGCGGCCTATATGGCGGGCCTGGCGCTGGGCAGCTACATCTTCGGACGCATCATCGACCGCAGGGGTAATCCCATCCTGCTTTACGGCTTTCTGGAGCTGGGAATCGGGATCTTCGCGCTGCTCTTTCCGCTGGTTCTGGCAGCCTGGCATCCCCTGTTCCGCGAACTCTACATAGGCCTTGGGGGACGCTTCTATCTCTTGAGCCTGATAAGGTTCACCCTGGCCTTCTCGGCCCTTCTCATTCCGACGACCCTGATGGGCGGGACCCTCCCCATCCTGAGCCGCTATGTAGCAGAGAACCTCTCCACGCTGACCCAGCGGGTGGGGCTGCTCTACTCGATAAACACTTTTGGCGCCGTTGCCGGTACCTTCGTCACAGGCTTCGTGCTGCTTCCGGCCCTCGGCATGAAGATGACCACGTTTACGGCGGTCGCGGCCAATGTAGCCATTTTCCTCATAAGCCTGATGCTTGCACGCTCCCAGGTTCGGGGAGCGACGGTGACGGGTGGGACAAAGCAAGAAGAGGCCGGGCCCGGGAAGCGCACTTCCTCGGAGACGATCGTGCTCGTGGCCTTTCTCTTCACCGGGCTGGCGGCCCTGTCGGCGGAGGTCATCTGGAGCAGAGTGCTGACCCTGGTCGTCGGCACCACGGTCTATGCCTTTACCATCATGCTCACGACCTTCCTGCTCGGGCTGGCCCTGGGCAGTGCGGCTTTTTCCCGAATTGCCCAGAGGGTATCGAGACCGCGAACCCTCTTCGCCGTGCTCGTCCTTCTCATCGGGTTCGTCGTCTTTGCCACCATCGTCGCGTTCGGGAAGCTGCCGATTGCGTATATGCAGATCTACGAGTCCATGGACCCGACCTGGACCAAGCTTATGTCCCTGCAATTCCTGCTCTGCGTGGGCCTGATGATCGTGCCCACTTTCCTGATGGGCGGGACCTTCCCGCTGGTAGCCAGGATCTATGCCATAGACCTTTCGAGGATCGGGGCCAGGAT
Source organism: Candidatus Eiseniibacteriota bacterium (assembly GCA_030622265.1). Taxonomy (GTDB): domain Bacteria; phylum Arandabacterota; class Arandabacteria; order Arandabacterales; family Arandabacteraceae; genus JAUVJV01. The sequence continues at coordinate 785 of JAUXGG010000345.1, read as the reverse complement.
CGGTACTGCCTATGCCTTTAACACGGTTGGGTCGATCCTGGGTTCGTTCATTGGCAGCTTCGTGCTGCTCCAGCTCCTGGGTGTGGAAAAGGGGATGGTTACCGTGGCGGTGATCTACCTCGCGGTCGGGGTGGTGCTGTTCCTTACCGTAACGGAGCGCGTGAAGCGGGGGACCCGGCTTGCCGGGGCAGCCGTGGTCGTCCTCGCCGCGGTGCTGATGCTGATCTTCTCGCCCGGCTGGGACCACAAGCTGATGACCAGCGGGGTCTACACCTACGCGGACATCTACAAGAACGTGGAAGGTCTTCGCGAGCGGCTCAAGCACAGGGAACTTCTATTCTATGACGAGGGGCCCGGAGCGACGATCTCCGTCGAGCGCGTGCAGAACCTGCTCTCACTCAAGATCGACGGCAAGAATGACGCCTCAAACGCCGAGGACATGATCACCCAGGAGCTCATATCTCACCTGCCGCTTCTTCTGCATGAGGATCCGGACACCATCCTGATAATAGGCCTGGGAAGCGGGGTCAGCGTGAGCTCGGCCGCCGTCCATGATGTCGAGCGCATAGACTGCATAGAGCTCCTGGATAATGTGGTCGTCGCCGCGCGCTTCTTCGATGAATACACCCGTGACGTACTGAACGATCCGAGAGTGCACATGACGATCGGTGACGGCAGAAACCATGTGCGCCTCACCGACAAGACCTATGACGTGATAATCTCCGAGCCCACCAACCCCTGGATCTCAGGGGTCGGCGACCTCTTCACCGTGGAGTATTTCGCGG
>JAUXGG010000124.1 GCA_030622265.1 Candidatus Eiseniibacteriota bacterium | reverse complement strand
TGCCCGCCCCGGATGACCCTTCTCGATCAGATGAAGGAAAAGGGCCTCGAGACGATCTCCGTCGGCAAGGTGGATTACCTCTTCTCCAAGCGCGGCTTCACGGGTTCGGCGCATACCAGGTCCAATGCGGACGGCATCGGAAAGATCATCAAGACCATGGGTGAGCCTCACACGGGTCTTATCTTTTCCAACCTCGTGGACTTCGACACGCTCTGGGGCCATCGTAATGACATCGCCGGTTTCAGGCAGGGCCTGGAGGAGTTCGACCGGGAGCTGCCCGGGATAATGGAGACGCTCGCCGAGAGGGACCTGCTTGTCATAACCGCGGATCACGGAAACGATCCCACGACGCCCAGCACCGATCACTCCCGGGAGTACGTTCCCCTGCTTGTCTGGGGGAAGGGCCTCAAGCAGGGAGTGGATCTCGGAACCAGGAAGACTTTTTCGGATCTTGGTGCTACAATCGGTGAGGTCTTCGGGATCAAGACCGAGGCGGGAACGAGCTTCCTGGATAGCATCAGAAATGGATGACGCAGAACTTATAAGAGAGGCCGCCAGAGCGCGTGAGAAGGCGCATGCGCCATATTCCGGGGCCATGGTGGGTGCATGCGTGGAGACCGGGAGTGGTGAGACCTACAGCGCCTGTAATGTCGAGAACGCCTCATACGGGCTCACGATCTGCGCCGAGAGGGCGGCCATCTTCGCGGCGGTGGCCGCGGGCCACAAGCGGATCGGCAAGGTCGCGATATCGGCCCAGGGGCTTGAGAACCCCATGCCCTGCGGGGCCTGCCTTCAGGTGATGAGGGAGTTCGCCGTTGAGAGGGTGCTCGTGGACCGGGGTGACGATGGCATTGATTCATATGATTTTACCGAGCTCCTGCCCCGGCCGTTCAAGCTTTGAAACCTGGTACGGAAACTCAAGATGGATAAAGACTTAGGCAAACACATAGAGAACTTGGTAGGCCGGGCGTTTGAGGAAGAGGGAGCCCGGGTAAAGTTCGAGGGGGCACCGATGCTTGAGGAGAGGCTTCCAGGGAGCAAGGCGCCGCAGCTTAAGGTCGCCATCGGCTCCGACCATAGAGGCTATGTTCTCAAGAGTGGCCTGGCGGAGTTCATCCGCGAACTCGGCCATCTTGTGGTGGATTGCGGGGTCAACCGGGGTGAGACGGGAGATTATCCCGATATAGCCCAGGCCGTGGCCGGCAAGGTCGCGAGCAAGACCTGCGACCGCGGCATCGTCATCGACATGGTTGGGGTGGGCTCGGCCATAGCGGCGAATAAGATCGACGGCATACGCGCTGCCACCTGCAATGAAGTGGAAGCCGCCAGGTCAAGCAGGCTGCACAATGATGCCAATATCCTCTCGCTCGGTTCCAGCTTTGTCAACCGGGGACTGGCGCGGCGAATGGTCCGGATCTGGCTCGAGACGCCCTTCGAGGGCGGGCGGCATGTAAAGCGAATTGAGAAGATAGCCAGGCTTGAGAAGGAAGGACTGGATGCAAGACTTTGAGGCGGTTGTTGAGCGGGTCGTAAGAGAGGTCCTGGATAAGCTCGGCAAGGAAGGCATCGTCACCCCCAGCACCGGGTGCACCGTCTGCGTCTCCTGCGGCCAATGCGTTGAGAAGGTGCCCGATGTTGTCGAGAAGATAAAGAACGCGGGCGCCGCGCGCATAAGCGCCTCTCCCGGCATAGGCTCGGTGGGTGGGGCCATGGCGCCCTTGGTCGGCCATACCTTGCTCAAGCCCGATGCCTCCACGGCCGATGTCGAGAAGCTCTGCCGCGAGGCAAGGGAGTTTGTCTTCGCCAGCGTCTGTGTTAATCCATGCAATATCAAGCTCGCCGCGAGTCTCCTGGAAGGCAGCAAGGTCAAGGTGTGCTCGGTCGTGGGCTTCCCACTGGGGGCCAATAAGAAAGAGATCAAGGCCTACGAGGCCAGGAAGGCCGTCCTGGATGGCGCCTGCGAGATCGACATGGTGATGAACGTGGGGGCGCTTAAATCCGGTGACTGCCGCCTGGTGGAACAGGACATGCAGGATGTAAGGGAAGCCTGCGGACGCAGCGTGGTAACCAAGGTGATCCTCGAGACGGCGCTCCTTACCGATGAGGAGAAGATCACTGCCTGCCAGCTCGCCATGAAGGCGGGGATGGACTTCGTGAAGACATCCACCGGCTTCGGGCCCGGTGGCACCACGGTCGAGGACGTCCGCCTGATGAGGACGGTCGTGGGTGAGGGAATGGGGGTCAAGGCCTCCGGAGGCATAAGGGATACCGAGACGGCAGCCCGCATGGTTGAGGCGGGTGCAACCCGGATAGGCGCCAGCGCCAGTGTTAAGATCGTAGGCGGACAGGACTGATGAGAGCCCCCGTCCTTTCTGCGAATGACATAATCGCCCGCAAGCAGAAGGGCGACAGCCTCACCGGCGCCGAGATAGAGTGGATGGTTCACGGGGCCGCCTCAGGCCGGGTCCCCGACTACCAGATCTCGGCCTTCCTGATGGCGGTCTACTTCCGCGGCATGAGCATCCGGGAGACCCGGGACTTAACAGCCGCCATGATCTCATCGGGCAAGGTCCTCAAGCTCAAGACCATCAAGGACATAAAGGTGGACAAGCACTCCACCGGCGGTGTCGGGGACAAGATCTCCCTGATCCTGGGGCCCCTTGTGGCCTCCGTGGGCGTTCACGTTCCCATGATATCGGGCCGGAGCCTGGGCCACACCGGGGGCACCCTGGATAAGCTCGAGTCGATCCCGGGCTTTAAGACCAGGCTCACAGCCGGCGCCTTCGAGAGAACGGTCAAGAAGATCGGCATCTGTATCATCGGCCAGACCGATGAGATAGCCCCGGCCGACCGCAAGCTCTACTCCATAAGGGACGTGACTTCGACCATCATCTGCCAGCCGCTGATCGTGGGGAGCATCCTTTCTAAGAAGATCGCCTCGGGTACCGATGCCGTGGTCTTCGACATTAAGTGCGGCGAGGGCGCTTTCATGAAAAGTGTCCGGGAGGGCCGCGAGCTTGCCGCTTTCCTCTCCAGGGTGGCTTCCCAGCTCGGGCTTAAGACCAGCACCATCCTTACCAGCATGGAGGAGCCCCTGGGTTATTGTGTCGGAAATGCGATAGAAGTGCGCGAGACCGTCGAGGTCCTGCGGGGCAGGCTGATCGACGACCTGCTGGATGTGACCCTTGCCCTGGGTTCCGAGATGGTGGTCTTAGCCGGGAAGGCACAGAGCCGGAAAGAGGCCACAACCCTCTTAAGAAGCGCCTTGCTGGGCGGAAAGGCCCTCCAGAAGTTTAAGCAGATGGTGAAGGCCCAGGGTGGGGATGCAACCATCGCCGACAACCCCCGGAAGCTTAAGCTCGCAAGGCACAGGACCTTTGTGAGAGCAGCGAGATCGGGCTTTGTCGCCGATATAGACACCCTGGAAGTCGGGCGGATCGCCACCGTGCTTGGTGCCGGACGCCTGAAGGCGGGGGACCGGGTGGATCCCCGGGTGGGAATCGAGTTTCTCAAGAAGCGGGGCGACCCGGTAAGGGGGCGCGAACCCATGGCCATCATCTATGCCTCGAGCGCTTCCGCCGGACGGCAGGCCGCCAGAGGGCTCAGGGCCGCCATGCGCCTCTCCTTAAGAAAGCCCAGGCCAAGGCCGGTGGTGTTGGGCAGGGTCTGATCCGGGCCAGCCTTAGGCCAGGAAGACCTGAGCCTATTCCAGCAGAAAAGGGGACAGCGCCCTTTCCCATGGAGAAGGGCGCTGTTCCCTTTTCCCGGTGACTCTTAATCCAGGGAGGAGGGGGCCTCGGGCAGATCGAGCTTAAGAATCGAGAGGGTATCCACCGGGAGGCGGTTACAGAACCTCAAGGGTTCGGTACCGCTCACGAATACCTCGACCCGGGTCTCAGGGCAGTGATCGGTCGCCAGGAGACCGGTCTCCTTACATATGTCCCTGCGGACTATCCCGTGAGGCTCGGGAAACCGGCGGTCGGGTATGGCCTCCAGGGCCCCGGTCATGAAATCGATCCAAATCGGGAGCGCGACCCGGGCGCCCGTCTGTCTATTTCCCATCGAGCGCTTCTCGTCAAAGCCCACCCAGACCCCGGTCACGAGGTCGGGGGAGAACCCCACGTACCAGGCATCGCCATACTCATCCGTGGTGCCGGTCTTGCCGGCCAGGTTGCGCGTTATGCCGCGCGCACGGATCAATCTGCCCGTACCCTCGTCCACGGCACTCTGTAGAATAGAAGTCATCACATAGGCCGTCTGGGCGCTAATGGCCTCGGATTTCCGGGGATAGTTCTGCTCGAGGATATGCCCTTCCCGGGTCTCGATATGGGTTATGGCGATGGGTTCGGTTCTTATTCCCGATGCTGGGAGCACCCCGATGGCCGAGGTCAGCTCCAGAAGCGTCACCTCGAAGGAGCCCAGCGCGATGGAAAGATAAGGCTGGAGCGGGCTTCTTATGCCCATCTGGCGGGCATAGGTTATGACCGTGGACTGGCCTATCTGGTCGGCCACCTTGATGGCCGGGATATTGATCGAGCGCGCCAGGGCCTCCCTCATGGTGATCGGTCCCTCGAAGTCCTCCGAGAAGTTCTGGGGCCTCCACACGCTGGTGTCGGCGGGCATCTCTACCACTATCGGGGAGTCCATTATTATGTCGCACGCGGTCATGCCATTGGCTACGGCGGCCGTATAGACGAAGATCTTAAAGGCGCTTCCCGGCTGGCGGTGCGCCTGGGTCGCCCGGTTGAACTTGCTCTCGAGGAAGTCCCGGCCGCCCACCATGGCCTTGACGTGCCCCGTGTGGGGATCGATGGCCACCAGGGCCGCCTGGATATAGGGGGTGCTCACTCCCTCGATCACGTTGTTTCCGAGGGTGTCTCTGGCCTGGTAGCCGAGGCGCTTCTCCATCGCTCTCAGGTTGGTCTCCAGGGAGCGCTCGGCGAGCTCCTGGAGTGCGAGATCCATGGTGGTATACACCTTGAGGCCGTCCCGGTAGAGGGCGGATGCCCCGTACCTGTGCTCGAGGATTTGTCTCACATGCTCCGTGAAATAGGTGCCTAATTCGGCCCTCTTGGCCGGCAGGATCTCCAGTGTATCGTGCTTGGCTTTTGCCGCCTCAGGCGCATCGACCATGCCCATCTCCACCATCGCGCCAATTACGACGGTCTGCCTCTGCTTGGCGGCGTCGAAGTGCCTGCGCGGCGAATACGCCGAGGGGTTCTTAGGCAGGCCCGCCAGGAAGGCGCTCTCGGCAAGCGTTATCTCCCCGAGCGGTTTTCCGAAGAACCTCCGGGCCGCGGCTTCCACCCCATAGGCCCCCTCACCGAAGTAGATCTGGTTAAGATACATCATCAGGATCTCATCCTTGGTGAAGTGGCGTTCGATCCTGACCGCGAGAATGGCCTCCTTGATCTTGCGGGTGAGCGTCTGCTCCTGGGTGAGGAAGAGATTGCGGGCAAGCTGCTGGGTGATGGTGCTGGCACCCCTTACGATCTGGCCCGCGATGATGTCCTCCGAGAGGGCCTTTCCGATCGCGAAGACATTGAGACCCCAGTGCCGGTAGAACTTGCGGTCCTCGATGGCAATGAAGGCATTGGACAGATGCTGGGGTATCTCGTCCAGCAGCACCTCCACACGGTCCTGCTCGTAGAAGGCCTTGATCGCGTGCCCGTGAACATCGTAGATCATGGTCCGGGTCCAGGGCTGAACCGAGACCAGGGCGTCCGTGGACGGCAGCCCCTTCGAGTAAAATGAGTAAAACCCCAGGGAGACTCCGACCGGGACGCAGATCAGTACCATGACTGTAATCAGATACCTCTTCACAAGACCTCTCCACTCGAATTCACAACCTTGGGGTCAGGTACCGAATTGTGAATTCACAATTCGGTACCTGACCCCAAG
>JAUXGG010000293.1 GCA_030622265.1 Candidatus Eiseniibacteriota bacterium | reverse complement strand
TCGCCCTGATCCCGCCAAGATTGGTGAAAGCCATATCGGCTTCGACGGCTTCCCGCATGGCATCCGCAACCATGTTGCCCATCTGCGACTCACCAACCCCGACGCGCGTGATATCGATAAGGGCTCGCCCGACGGGCTCATCCATGCCGACCTCGGCACTGTCCACCCATTCCTGGATAAACACGGCGACGTCGTCGTCCGGCCAGAATTCGTCCTCGAAGAGAGTCACTATCCCCCCGCGGGATTCCGCCCAATCATAACCGACTATCTTCCTGGTCCCGGGATCAATCTCAAGCTCGTATATCCCGACCCCCGAGCCTCTACCGTAACTCTGAAGGCAGATGGTGTGATTGAGTGGGTCTTCCCATCCCTTCTCGTACCCCACGTGGATGTGACCGCAGACCATGAGGTCAATGCCGGGGACGCTGTGAGCCAGCTCCATCGCGTTCATGCCATACTTGATCTTCTTCTCGGCACCGGTCTCGATCATCTCCTTGTAGGCATCGTCCACGCCCCAGGGAATACCAAGGTGCGCTATGACCATTATCAGGTCGACCTTGTCCTTGATCTCGGCGATGTACTTCTCCGCTACCGGCTTGACATCCAGAAACTGGACGCCCTGGACATCCTCTGGAAGCGCGTAGAGGGGCGTCTCCTCGGTGATCAGGCCGATAATGCCGATCCTTATGCCCTTGATTTCCTTTATGATATAGGCCCTCGCGGGAGGCAGAATCCCGCCCGTCTCGGGATTCACCAGGTTAGCGCTCAGCACGGGAAACTCGGCCATCTCCATGATGTGCAAAGCACTCTCAAGCCCGATATCGAACTCATGATTCCCCGGCGCCCAGGCGTCATAGCCCAACCGGTTCATGAACTCGATCACGATCTCGCCATCCTTGTAGTTGCCGACTGGTGTGCCCTGCCAGATATCACCCGAGTCGAACAGGAGGAAACCCTTGCCTTCCTCGTCCGCCTTCTGTCTGACCCTCTTCACCAGCCCCGCGAGCGCGGCGCCCCCTCCAAGCGCGGGGGGAAACTCCTGGTCCATGAATGTGGCCTCGGACCGGTCGATGCCGCCGTGTATATCGTTGGTGTACATTACGATTATCCGGATGGGTTCGGTGCGCTCCTGGGCGAGAGCGCTGCCCAGGGCCATTACAAGACACAGAGTCAAAACCGCGAGATACCTCATCCGCCTCACCTCCGCTCGAGCGACCTGCCCGGTGATATTGCGCGCTAGAACCTCTTACTCAGTGAAATCTGGCCACCCACGAATGTCTCCTCAACCATGTCACTGAACTCCCGGCTCTGCGCGCAGAAGATGGCATCATCAAAGAGCGAGAACTCCCTGAACTTCCTCCATCCGACGCTGAGCGAGAAATCGAGGTCGAGTCCATAGACATCGAAGCCGGAACCGGCCGTAACCGACGACTGGGCCGCTTCCTTGTCCGCCGGTGACGGCTTGTAGTTGAAGCCGAAGCGGAGCGGACGGCCATTATAGAAGATGTGCTCGATACCGATGAACCACTCGTAGATGTCATCCAGTACCAACTCCTCCAGGGCCTCGTTCTCGGCTTCGCTCCACTGGGTGAACCTGACATTCCCCTCAACCACCGTCTTTAGTTCGTTCCGGGGCTTATAGCTTATCCCGAAGGCGACCGAGGCGGGGTACTTGAGCTTGAAGCTCTCTCCGGTGCCATCCTTCCAGGGAGAATAGGCGCCGAAGCCACCGCTTGATGTATACTTCCCGTCGAGTTCGGCTTCGCCGGCACAGGTAGCGGCCAGCTCGACCCTCTTGTTCACAACGTAGGTGGCGCCGACCCTGACCCTTGCCCCACTTAAGTCTGATGCGGAAAACACCTCCGCGGCTTCAGTGGGGGCGGACTCCCAGCACGGGAGCTTAGCAGGATCCATGTTGGCAAGTCTCACGGTCATATCATAGCTGCCGAAGAGGTAGTCGACGCTCAAGCCCAGATAGAAGCGCTCGCCGTAGCCCCCCGCCCCACCGAAAGAGATCGAGCGGACCGCGCCATCGCTCTCCATATAGGCATCGGCAATCACCTTGTCCAGGGGTTCGGACTGGGTGCTCCGGTCCCTCACCTCCTGGTGGAAATTGTAGTTGAAGTCATATGCCGGCAGATAGCCGATAGCGAAGGCCAGGTTGGCGACCCTGGGAAGCGCGCCCGTCGAGAAACTTAAGTCGCCATCATGATAGACATTCCGGTTGCTCGCGTAGACCTCGTAGCCTAAGATCGCGTCGAAACTGTCATGAACCGGAAGCGACCAGTCCTCCTCCACCATCATGAAGCGGTACGAACCTGTAACATTCGGTTTGTCCGACCGCGCGAGCAGTGAAGGATTGAGCGCGAGCGAGAGCGGCGTGCTCTCCGTCAGCTGAAACACCTCGCCCATACCGCCACTCTTGGCAGAACCCTGGAAGACCGTAGAGCCCATGCCCAGGTCCAGCAGCGTGTAGCCCACCGCTGAAGTTGCCAGAAGAAGAATCAGCAGGGCACCCCCTATCCCGCCTCGGCTCATATTGATTTACCCCCTCTTACCACATGTAATCGATCTGTATCCTGAAGTGCTTGTCGTCCCGCACGATGGGATCGGCATCGACCGCCGCGCCTATCGGCTGATTGTACTGCCTGACATCCGTATTGGTTATGGGCAGGCCCCTGTCATACGCAACCTTGAGTTCGATCCAGAGTCTGTCCGTGATGCGGTCCTCCAGTGATATCCAGAACCGGTAGGAATCATCCTTGTCGATCGCGACGAAATCGCTCTCTTCGAAGTACCAGAGGAAACCATCATATGAGAGAGCCCCGATGGCCATCGTGAACCTGTCGGTGAAGTTATGAATGACGTGAAGCAAGAGCGCCTGGGACGGCTGGAAAGCCTGGCCGACAGCCGGGTGATCGCCATTGGGCTCGACACTCCCGACCAGCCTCGGCCTGGGCGGCCAGGATGTGCCGCCTCTCAAGTACATGAACTCTATCATGTCGTAATTCGAAAGCCGCATCTCCATCTCTATGCGGGTCTCGTTGAGATCAAAACTTACCGGGGTCAGATTGTCATCCTCGTTCCTCCCCTGGAACTGCTGCCTGAGCTTGAAACGCAGGGGATAGAGAAGCCTGATCTCGAGATTCCCCACGAACCGGCTGTAGGTCGCTCCGTCTGCGACTCTGGTCCAGCGGTCGTACTCGATGCGCGGGATTATGGCCTGGGTTATGCGGAAGCGCGTGGAGAGGAACACTCCCCGCTCGGCCTGCGGAGTAACCGCGTTCTGGAACATGTATCCGTAGAGCGGGTCGGTGAGGTAGTACTGATCCTCGAGGATCGTGCCCTTGAACCGTTCGTAGTTGGAGAAACCGCGGCAATATGGATTGTCGAAGCCGAGCGCATAGTCCCTGTAGAGCGCCAAGAAACTGAGATTGTTGTACTGGGACCAGACGGAAGCGACAAAGGCATTGGGATCATCGCCCAGCTTAAGGAAGCTTCCGTTTATGTCCATCTCGGCGTACTCGGCCTGGACACAGAAGTTCTTGAACACGCTCTGCATCTCGAGGCCGTAGACCCGGCGGAATTTGCCCGGACTCTTATAGGAGTTGAATATCTCGTTATCTGCGTTA
>JAUXGG010000095.1 GCA_030622265.1 Candidatus Eiseniibacteriota bacterium | reverse complement strand
GTCCTTCCACGTCTCCCAGAAAAGGGTCTGGAGCTGGGCCACTACCACGTCGCCGTACCTATCCACCACCAGGCCGGGCAGGAAGTCCGCCTCGGCATTTACCAGTCTCAGGGCATCGGCCGCGAGATGCTCCCTCCGGCCAAGCGCCCTCCTGAGACGCTCACCGAATACAGCCTCATCGAAGACAGCCCGGGCTCCCCGGGCGAGCAATCTCACCGAAATCAAGGACTTAAGGTTAATATACCCTATCCCCAGCTTGGCCTTACGGGAGTCCTCCACCCACACGATATCGCCATCAGAGAAGTCGCCGCCAGTCTCGGCGATCTCATTCCGGTAGATCCAGAGGTGACCCTCCCGGATGCGCACATCTTCGCCGGGACTAAGGCGGACCCAACCGGTGGCATCGGGCATGATCAGGCCTTTTCTGGCGGGGTGATGCTCAACTTCTGCATCTTCTTATACAGGTTGCTTCGCTGCATATCGAGGATCTTGGCGGTCTTGGAGATATTCCACTTGTTCTCGGCGAGCTTCTTCTCGAGGAAGCGCTTCTCGGATAGCCCCTTAAATTCCTCATAGGTCCGGGCATCCTCCCAGACATCCCCTCCCACGGAAAGTCCTTCTCCCAAGGGCGGAAGGTCATCGGCCTTGAGTTCGTCCGAGCGCGACGTGATCACCATGCGCTCCATGATATTGCGGAGTTCCCGGACATTGCCGGGCCAGGCATGGGCGGAGAGCTCCTCGAGGAGGCGCTTGTCCATTGTCTTGGTCTTAAGCCCGTAGATATCGCAGTAGACCCCGAGGAAAAACTCGGCAAGGACCGGGATATCCTCCTTCCGCTGCCGGAGCGGCGGGATATGAAGCGGAACCACGTTCAGCCTGTAGTAGAGGTCCTCCCGGAAATCCCCCCCGGCGATCAGGGCCTTAAGGTCCTTATTGGTGGCGGCGATCAGCCTGACATCGACCTTCACGGTCTCGGTGCCGCCCACACGCTCAAATTCGCCCTCTTCGATCACGCGCAAGACCTTGGCCTGCACCCTGGCGCTCATGTCCCCGATCTCATCCAGAAAGATGGTGCCGCCGTCCGCCAGTTCGAACCTTCCGGGCCGCCTTGCTGCGGCACCCGTGAAGGCGCCCTTCTCATGGCCCAACAGTTCGCTCTCGATCAGGTCATCAGGGATTGCGGCGCAGCAGACCTCCACGAATCTTCCCTCCGCCCGCGTCGAGGCCTTGTGTATGGCCCGGGCGACGATTCCCTTCCCCACACCGTTCTCCCCCGTGATCAGGACCCGCGCCTGGGAAGGCCCTATGGTCTCGATGGTCCGGACGATCTCGGCTATCGCCGGACTCTCGCCCATCAGCCTGAAGCCCTTGGTCAGGGTCTGCTCGAGCGAAACCTTCTCGTCATTCAGCCTCCCGCGCTGGACGGCGTTCCTCACCGTGAGGAGCATCCTGTCCCGGTCCGGGGGCTTCTCGAAGAACTCGAAGGCCCCGATCCTGGTGGCCTCCACGGCTATCTTGATATCCGCGTGGCCCGATACCATAATGACCGGAAGATCAGGATCAGACTCGGTCACCCGGCGCAAGACCTCCATCCCGTCCATCCCGGGCATCTTAATATCGAGGAGCACAGCATCCAGGTCGCCCTCGGCGATGCGGTCGAGGCCCGCCTGGCCGGCGTCGGCCTCAAATACATTGTAGCCCTCGTATTCGAGCACCCTTCTTAAGGCAATGCGGATGTCCTTCTCGTCATCGATGACCAGCACTCGCCCCTTGCCTGTACTCACGTGTTATGCCCCTTCCGGGTCGGCGTGGATAGACATTATCTGAACGAAGAGGATAGGGTGCCCCTCCTTGGCTTCGCTACCAGAATTAGACCACATCCTATGCCCTTCTTAAAGCAGGAAATCATCCATGCTATCTGCTTCTTGCCGCTCAATAATGTATTCCTTTGAAGCTGTAACCGCGGCCGGCTTCCTGGGTTCCTTTCGGGCAGGCTTGGTGACCTGCTTCTCCACCTTGGCGACGGGCTTGGCGATCTGTTTCTTCTCGGCCTTGGCGACGGCGACCTTCCTTCTGACCCGCTGTTTAGGCTTGGGAGTGGCATTTGCCACCGTTGCTGGAGCTGCCACCGCGACTGGAGCTGCCCCAGCCACTCGTTGGGCCACGGGCACCGCGATCTCCACCACCTCAGGCCCTTCTCCCTTGCCCATGCCTCCAGCCAGGGCTTCGATATAGAGCTTGGCGTCCCTCAGTTGAGGAAGATTGAGCGAGTATTCGACCTCTTTGCCCTTTCTCAGATGATTGATGAGTGACGCTTCACGCAGAACCCTCAGGTGCCTGGAGACCGCCGGCTGAGCTGCCCTGACCTCGTTTACGATGCTTGTGACATTCATTGTCGAGTGTGACAGGAGCAGCAGGATCTTAAGCCTCGTAGGGTCTGAAAGCGCTTGAAATACCCTTGCATCAACCATTTATCCCTCCTATTAATACATTCGCATAAGTTTATATGATAGCCCCGCGTACTTGTCAACCACAATCTCAACCGGCCGACGCAGTTCCCCAACCAGGCGCTTCCACACCTCCTGAGAATTCGCAGTCCCGTCACCAAGTCTCAACATGCTAATTCACATCCTGGTACCTGACCCCAAGTTTGTGAATTCACAATTCAGGAGCTGACCCCTTTCAACTCCCCCAATCACCTTGACACCACGCCGAATCTCCCTTATCAAGAAGAAGTAACCTATCACCCGATGCACATCCTTAAGAGACAGGAACCTGAAAGGCAGGAGCGCGATGGAGATCCAGAAGCCTAAGCTCACGATCCTCTCCGATGGGGCGATCGGCAAGATCATCGATGAGGCCATCGAGGCGCTTGGGAAACTCGGTATCACGGTCGAGGACCCCGATACCCTGGAACTCCTCGGGGAGATGGGAGCCGAGATTACCAAGGAAAGCCACAATGCCAGGATCAAGCGGAGCATGGTGGAGGCCGCGATCAAGTCCACTCCCAAGGAGCTTACTCTCTACGATATGGCCGGCAATGAGAAGTTCTCCTTCGGAGACGGCCAGATTCACTTCAATCCCGGCTCGGCAGCGCTCTTTCTCTATGATGCACCTAACTCCTTGATGAAGTTACCGAAAGTGGATGATGTGGCCCGTTATGCCAAGCTCACCCACACCCTGGAGCATATCGAGGCCACGAGCACCGCTCTTATCCCATCCGAGGTCCCGAAAGAGATAAGTGACATCATAAGGGTCTATATTTCCTGCCTCTTCAGCGATAAGCCGGTCGTGACCGGCACCTTCTCGCAGAAGGGTTTCCCTGTGATGCGGGATCTTCTCCTCACCCGGACCGGCAGAGAGACCATGCGGGGCGCACCGTGCACCATCTTTGATGTCTGCCCCACATCGCCGCTTCGCTGGTCGGAGCTCGGCTGTCATGACTTAAGGGAATGTGCCCAGAATGTGTTTCCGGTGCAGTTCATCTCGATGCCCTTGCCGGGAGCGCTCGCTCCCATGAGTCTTCTGGCAAGCGTGGTGCAGCATACAATCGAGACCTTAAGCGGGATCGTGATAGCCCAGGCCTACTCCCCCGGCGCACCCATCATCTATGGCGGCTCACCTGCGCTATTCGACATGCGCTACTCAACATCCCCGATGGGGGCGGTCGAGACCCTGATGATCGACATTGGATACGCAGAGGTCGGAAAGTCCATGGGCTTCCCCACCCAGGCCTACCTGGGGATGAGTGATTCCAAAACCCTGGATGCCCAGGCCGGTATGGAGTCGGCGATGACCCTGGTTGCGGCCTCGGCCGGCGCCATTGACTTTGTCTCGGGTCCCGGGATGCTCAACTTCGAGAGCTGCCAGTGCCTGGAGAAGCTCGTGCTCGATAATGATATCTGCGGCATGGTCCGGCGTTTCAAGCAGGGAATGGAACAGCGCGGTAAGACCCTGGGCATCGATGCCATCGCGGAGGGCCTCAAGGACAGTAATTATCTCACGACCGACATGACCCTGGAGCTCTACAAGAAGGAAGCTCACTATCCCAGCAACTTGATCGACCGGAAGGCCTACAAGGATGAAGGCAAAGTCAATGATCGGAGGCTCATTGAAGAGGCCGCTGCTCAGGTTGAGAAGCGCCTGAGCGAGTACACACAACCGGCCATTCCTGACACAAACTTGCGGGACATGGAGTCCATAATGGCGGAGGCCCTCGAGCCTTACGGCCTCGCCGACCTGGTTGAGAAGATCAAGTGAACGAACATCCCAAAAAGTACATAAACGACATGACGCGCAGGGAGATAGCCTCCTATCTCACTAAGCGCGGCCATCCGCCCTACCGCGCGGGCCAGATTTGTGAGTGGATTTACCGGAAGCGCGCAAAGTCCATCGAGGATATGGCCAACCTTCCCCAGGACCTGCGCGACCATCTCGAAAAGTATTTTACCGTCGTAAGGCTCAGGGAAAAACTACGCCTCATCTCGCGCACCGACGGCACCACCAAGTATCTCCTCAGACTCCCTGACCGCCGGACCGTGGAAAGTGTTTACCTCCCGCATCCGAGAGGCGCGACGTTTTGCATCTCAAGCCAGGTGGGCTGCGCCTTTGAGTGCCGCATTTGCGCGACCGGCACCATGAGGCTTAAGCGCGACCTCACGCCGGGTGAGATCGTGGACCAGATTCGCTTCCTCGAGGAACAAATCCAGTCGAGCGTGGTTACAGGTAAACGAAATCCGGCCCCTGGAGCGCGAGCTTTTTCAAATGTTGTCCTGATGGGTATGGGAGAACCCTTCGCCAATTATGACAATGTCATCAAAGCCATTCACCTCATGATCGATGAGATGGGGATCGGATCACGGAGGATAACGGTCTCGACCTGTGGGATACCTAAGAAGATAGTCAAGTTCGCCGATGAGCCATTTGAGGTCGGGCTCGCCATATCGCTTAACTCCCCCTTCGAGTCCAGGAGAAAGAAGCTCATGCCGGTTGCGGGTAAGACACCGATCAAGGAGCTGATGGATGCCGCCAGGCTCTATTTTGACAAGAAGGGCCGGATGCTCACCTTCGAGTATGTGATGGTCGACGGTATGAACGACCGGCTGCGTGATGCCTTTGCCCTGGCAGATCTCCTTCGTGGTCTTCCGGCCAAGCTCAATCTCATTGCTTTCAATCCGTTTCCCGGAAGCCGTTATGTGCCGCCCGAAGAGTCGAAGATAAGGAAGTTCCAGGCGGTCCTGGAATCGCGCGGCCAGAAGGCGACATTGCGGAAGAGCAAGGGAAGTGACATACTTGCAGGGTGCGGCCAGCTGGGAGCGAGGCCGCGCAAGCGGGGACACAAGTAGTGGCAAACCGGTTCAGGATGGGCGGTTTTGAGCGGAAGATCCTGATCGCCTTTCTGGTTTTATCCGTGGTGCCCACCTTCATCATCGCCTTCTTCGGCGTCCATTACTTCGGAAGTTATGTCGACCGCCTGAGCAATGTGGCCCTAAGGGATTCCTTTCGTAACTCCATGGAGATCGCCCGCCAGTACTCGACCAAGCTCGAGTCGGACGCCTGCGCGATGGCCTTGAGGCTCCGGGATCAGTACCGGGCCAACGGGGAATCCCGCGCCACCGGTAAAAAGAAGGCCGAGGCCTTCCTCACCGGTCCGGTCGAAAGCCGGGAGGCTCACTTCTCTGCCCTCTATGTCCTGGACGGCGATACCTGGCGCCTTACATCCTCTTTTCCCTCACCCATCGAGCGGCTCGACCTTGAACTTGCCTTTGAGGCTCCGGACAAGGATGCGCGGCCTAAGAAGATACCCTTCAGCGATCAGGACGTCGTGGGTTTCGGCGTAAGAGAAGGTGAGGATAAGCTCCTGGTCTCGGGTTTCACGCTCCAGCCCGGGATGGTGGACATGATGCGCCAGACGGGCACCGACTTGAGCCGCTACAGCTCCGTGGGCCTTTATGTCTCGATCTTAAGAAGATACAGTCTCTTTGTGATCGGGGCACTCGTGTTGATCATGGCCGTCTCCTCGGCCGTGGCCTCCAGGATGATCGCCCGAAGAATCAGCTATCCCATCCAGGAGCTCGCGGCCGCGACCGACCGGATCGCCAAGGGTGACTTGGAGCACAGGGTGACGGTCAGGGCCAAGGACGAGATTCAGAGTCTCGTGTCATCTTTTAATAATATGACCCAGGAGCTTGAGGAGAACAAACATAACCTCATAGCCATGGCCCGCCGTGAAGCCCAGGTCGCGAGAGACCTTGAGCTCGCCCGCCAGGTCCAGCAGAACCTTTTCCCCAAAGCTCTGCCCGTCGAGGAAGGCTGGGACTTCGCCGCGACCTGCCGCCCGGCGCGCGCCGTGGGCGGCGATTACTATGACTTATTCGAGGTGAGTCCGGGCAAAGTGCTCTTCGCCCAGGGT
Organism: Candidatus Eiseniibacteriota bacterium; assembly: GCA_030622265.1. Classification (GTDB taxonomy): domain Bacteria; phylum Arandabacterota; class Arandabacteria; order Arandabacterales; family Arandabacteraceae; genus JAUVJV01. Next base: position 180 of record JAUXGG010000095.1, on the reverse strand, counting down.
GACGTGGCCGGCAAGGGTCTGGGAGCATCGCTGGTGATGGCCGGCGTGCATGCGGTAATCAGAAGCGCGGCAGGGACACTCCTGGATAATCCGGCGAAGCTCATAACGGAGCTCAACGCCTATCTCATAGCATCAAGCGCCGATGAGACCTTCGTGACCATGTTCCTGGGACTCCTCGAT
>JAUXGG010000117.1 GCA_030622265.1 Candidatus Eiseniibacteriota bacterium | reverse complement strand
GATTCGTCCGTGAGATCTTTGCCGACCTGACCCCTGATATCATACTGTCTGAAGATGTCCGGATTGAGATCCATGGATGCTCCTCGATAAATGGATGTTATACGGCTGTACCTCCCACTCCCTTCGGGAGGAACGTGGCCAGATAAGACACGGCCAGCACCAGCTGCCTGGCCAGCGGTGAGTCCCGGACGAAACCAGTGTCCATTCCGAAGGACCCGCCCACTTGAATAACGAGCCCCACCGCGAGCCCCACGAGGCACGCTCCGACGACCCCGCCCAGCAGCCTGTCGATAACCCTCAGGTTCGCGGCCTTGGCCAGGCCTGAGAACATCTTGCCTACCAGTCCCACGCCAATAGCCACCAGGAAGAATGTAAGGACGAACACGAAGCCCTTTGCCGCGGTGGGATGCGAGAGCTCACTGGTGACAGAGATAGTACCTTCCGCCATCCTTCCACCTATCACCGCTCCCAACACCAGCGCCAGTACCGCGAACACTTCCTGTATCGCTCCCTTGAGCATTCCATGGATGAAGCCCAGAAGCATGAGCGCGGCGATCATAATGTCTATCCAGTTCAATTGCAGTCACCTCACTTCTCGCGAATCCTGCCGATTGAATTAACATAAAGTGACATCTCTTCCTCGCCATCTATTCCGATCAACCGGTCCAGGCGCCGGTCATCATACGCTCCGATGGGCACCGCGCCGAGACCGAGTGATGCGCATTCAAGACAGATATTCTGGCTGACATGGCCAGCCTCCAATTGGACATACCGGATGCCCCTGTCCCCGTACTTCGACGTGGTCCGCTCCGGAACAGCCGTCAGCACCAGGGAAAGCGCAGCCTCCTCCGGCATGCTCTGGCCCAGACAGGCCTCGGCAAGACTCCCGCCGTGGGGACCGGCCTTGACGAGCCTGATTCGGTGTCCCTCAGGCAAATAGTGATAGATCCCGGGAGCCAGACCCGAGACCCTGTCGGCGAAAGCGTATACCTCGATGGGATAGGTACCCCCGGCCGAAGGGGCGGACCTCAGAGCGAAATCGCCGCGGCGCTCCGTGATACCCTGGGCTGCAAAGAGGATCTGGGATAGCTCGGCCATGCTGAGACTGTCCTCCGAATAGGACCTGACCGACCGTCTTGCGATAATGGCTTCCTCCACGCAGAGCCCCCTCAAGGCCGGTTCCGGAAGGTCAATCGGCTGGTCCTGACTGATTGCCTGACACGATCCCAACAGGATAGATCCTATCGAGACTGCCAGTATAAGTGGCTTCATAGCCATTCGAGCCTACACCGTGTCAAAAAACCCTGTCAAGCCTATTGTTCTCAGTCGAGAAGCTCCAGGTTGATACCGATCTCATAAGACCTCGGAGGAAGCTCGGGAAAGCCCCAGAGCTGCGTTATCCCCTGGTTGAAGAGATTGCGGATCCTCGCGTAAACCCTTCCCCTGTCTATCTCAACATAGCCGTAGAGAAGCCCTGAGATATAGCCGTCGAGCTCCGCGTCACTGATGCAGTCAGCCTCCGAGCAGGGGACAAGCTGACCTCCGACATCTACCGGTGACACCCACCGCCCGGCGAAGGCGAGTCCCGCGGAAACGTGTTTTGAGAATGTACGCTGCGTCCTTAAGCCCCAGGTGAAAGCCCCTGAGGGAACATAGCTGACCTTATGCCCTGCTCCGTCGCGCGCGCGGTTAAGCGAATAGCCCAGGGAACCCTTGAGCCAGGAAGGACAGGTAAAACGGAGGAGAGCTTCCGCGCCAAGGTAGCCTAGCTCCTTATCTTTGACCGGGATCCACTGGCACGCATCGTTTCCCACCAGCAGGGTGCTGTTATCAATATGCCGCCGGTAGAACGCCGCCGAGAGCTTGAGCGGCTCTCGCCCCAGGTCAACCCCGAGCTCCAGGCCGTTCCAGTGCTCGGTATCGCCGCGGGTGCCGAACTCCGTCGCAGGCGTGCGGCCCCGGAGACTCTGGAAAGCAAAGCTCCTGTCCAATCTCCCGAATAGGACACACCACGGAACAGCTTCGTATGATGCTCCAAGGTCTCCCCCGAATTCTGTCCCGGAGGGATCGTTCATCTCAATCCTGAGGCTGCCCTGGAAGCGCCACTCATTCAGGCGTTTCTGGGCGGCGGCATACCCGTAGATGTTATTGGTCGTGCTCTTGTCGTCATGCCTGTCTCTTAGCTCATACCTCCTAAGCCCCGCCCCAGCATTCGCCTTCAGCGAGTCCGCGGTCGCCCAGGAAGTCACGGCCGAGAAGGCGTCGAGGCGTCCTTTGCTCGACCAGGCCAGAGCCCCTGACTTGAAATCCCGCTCGATCCCCAGATGGTAGTAGTCCAGCCTGACCGAAACGTCCGCAAGGGTAGCGACCGATACTCGAATGAAATCGCGCTTGTCATCCCGGGCAGCAGGATAGGTGCTTGCCAGGCCCGGGCAGGAATCAGGCAGTTCGATGCCGCCATCATACCTGTACCCCACCACATCATAGGTCACGCCGCGGCCCAGAAAGCCCGTCAGTTTGCCGAAAAACTTGTTCGAGTTGGCCTCGCTCGATTCGGTCCAGCCACCCGAATGCAGGTTCTCAAACGAGAGCAGGATCCCGAAGGTGCTGGTGATCCGCCGGTTGAACCGGAAATGAACGGCACGACTGTCGAAACTGCCCCACCAGGCCACTACCTCGCTCATGGGGTTCTCCGGCATTGCGCTCATGGAGGTGAGGTTCATCACACCACCTGTTGCTCCGGATCCGTAGAGTCCGGACTGCCCGTTCATCGCCACTCCGGCCCGCTCTATCCCCGCCAGCGGTAGCCAGTTGAGATCGAAAATCTCCAGGCGGTCATCACTCACCGGAACACCGTCCATGAGATACATGACATCCCTGGGTCTACTCGCCCTTAATCTGAGAGCCAGGGGGAGACCGGCTGAACCGTATTCAAGGAGATCGATACCCGCCTCGAAAGCGAAGGCTTCACCGGAAGTGGTAGTGGAGAGAGCAAGAAAGTCCTCGCGTTCCCGCTTCACCGACTTGCCTGAGAAAGGTGAGAGCCGCGCCGTGCGTTGGGGATCAAAAAACCCGACATCGGCTTCCCCGGCGGTGTCAGTAGTGTCGGGGGTGTCGGGCAGGGCCACACCTGCGCTGTCCGGTGCTTGAACAATCTTAGCGGAGTCAGCCGGTGCAGCGGCCAGGCTATCTGCCACTTCAGCAGTCCCCGAAGAATCGGGCAGTGCCACCGCGGTGCTGTCCACTCCCTGAGAGAACCCGCTGCCATATGACCAGAGGAGAATGGCCATGAGCGCTATGACCGATGCCAATCCGGTCCTGCGCATCATGCCTCCCTCCCATCAGTCCCAATCTTGTACTTTCGCACGGCAAAGAGGCTGACACCAAAGAAGATGACGGCATTTGAGATGATGTGTACGGCTGAGAAAGGAATCCCCGCAATGATGACAGGCCACGGGTCCTGCCACCTGCCCATGGATGCCGCGAAGCCGTAATCGGCGAGCACACTATAGATGAGGGTCAGCAAGGCTCCAAGGCCGGCCGCCAGGATCTCCGGCCGCGGCACTATAGCGGCCAGCCGTCTCCAGAGATCACCCGAGGTTCCGATAAGCGACATTCCCGCAACCTGAGCCACCAGAACGTGAGGAAGCGGAGGGCCTAACGGGTTAAGAACCGAGAACAGGGCGATCGAAACCGCCCCCACCAATGCGCCCGCTCCGGCTCCCAGGAGGCATCCGGCAAGGAAGGTGACCGCCGACATGCCCTCGACATTCGGCACGCCGGCAAGGAGATATCCGAGAGCGATCGCAGCCGCTATCAGAACCGCGGCGGTACTGAATCGGGTTAGCATAGGACCACCGTCCTAAGACAGGTGCTGGTAGACGCGCTGCGCTATTATGAGCTCTTCGTTGTGAGGTATCGTATAGACCTTGACCTTCGAGTCCCTGGCGCTGATCTCTCCCTCCGCGTATTCCACAGAGGCGTTGACTTCCTCATCCAGCTTCACACCCAGGAACTCGAGGTCTTCGCAGACCATCTGCCTCACGACGGGATAACCCTCAGCCATGAAGGCGGTGAAAACTATGATGTCGGCTCCACCCAGCTCGAGGATATAGGCGCCAAGATACTTGCGAATGCTGTGTACGAAAAGATCCAGAGCGTTCTTGGCCCTCTCGTTTCCGCCCTTCGCCTCGTTCACCACCTCGCCGAAATCTCCCAATCCGGAGAGCCCGAGAACGCCGGATCTCCGGTGAAGCACATCGCTCAGGGTCCTCAGCGTCAGCTCCTCCTTGGCCATGATGTGAATCACGGCTTCCGGGTCGATATCACCACACCTGGTCTCCATCACAAGGCCTTCCAACGGTGAGAACCCCATCGAGGTCTCCACGCACTTGCCCGCCCTGGTGGCGGTCACGCTGGAGCCCCTGCCCAAATGCATGCTCACCACCCGGGCCTCGGAGAAGGGTATCCCTGAGAGGAAACAGGCCCGCTCGGCGGCGTATCTGTGCGAAGGACCGTGGAAACCGTACTTCCGGACGCCGTGCTGAGAATAGTACTTGTAGGGAAGCCCGTAGAGATAGGCCTTGGGTTCAAGCGTCTGGTAATAGGACGTATCGAACACAGCCACGTGCGGTATCCCCGGAAGAAGGGCACGCGCCGCCCTGATGCCATCAAGATTGTAAGGATTATGCGTCGGGGCGAACTCGGCGAAGTCGGCTATGTCATCCATGACCTCGCTCGTGATAAGAACAGGCTTGGTGTACTTGCTTGCGCCGTGAGCGACCCGGTATCCGACCGCACCGATCTCGCTTTGATCACCCAGGGCGCCGACCTTGGGATCGGTCAGTGTCGATATCACCCACCTGATTGCGTGCCGGCAGGTTGCCTTCTCGGCGACCAGCTGGTGCAGCGACTGGGCCCCCAGCTGGTGCTTAAGCATCGCAGAGCGGGTCCCGACTCCCGTCACCGTGCCACGCGCAAGCACCATGTCATCACTCGCACGCCAAAGAATATACTCGATACCGTATGCTTCACAATCGAACACCAGGATATTCATCCGGCTACCTCTGAGTTGGAATAATGAGAAGAAACCATTGACCGATGTTAAGGGCTGAAGGCGCTTTCTGTCAAGCGGAATAGAGAACGTGGACGGCTAGTAAGAGCGGGCCTCTTCGAGCTGCTCTATGGCGGAGACAGGAACCGTACGGGCACCAACATGGAGTCTGGCGTTTCGTCTTCCGTGACTGTCGGACCCGCCGGTGACCACGAGGCCCATCTTCTCGGCGAGCCTCCTGTAGCGGGCCGCCTCGCTCTCGCTGTGCTTGGGATGATATACCTCTAAGGCCCGCATCCCGCAGGCGATGAAGTCGGTTATGAGCTCGTCCTTCCGTGTGGTGCCGGGATGGGCCATCGCCCCGACCCCACCGACGTCGCGTATCAGCCTGAAAGCGTCGGACGGCTTGAGCTGGTACTTGGGAACATAGGCCGGTGAGTTGAAGCCAATGTACTTGCGAAAGGCCTCTTCGGCAGAATCGACACAACCATTCCGGAGAAGCGCCGCGGCGATATGAGGCCTCCCGACCGCACCACCTCCGGCGATCTCAAGTACCGAATCAACCTCGACATCCACACCCATCTCCCGCAGGCGCTCAACCATGTGGATTCCCCTCTTGAGCCTGGCGTCGCGGAAAATATCGAGGTATTTCCTTAATTCTGAACTGTTTATATCAATCAGATAACCTAGAATATGAATATCATTCTTGCCATCCGAGGTGCTGAGCTCAACACCCGGTACAACCAGAAAGCCGCTGTCCCCCGCCGCCGCCTGGGCGGCGCGGACGCCCTCGACTTCGTCATGATCGGTAATTGCGATGCCGGCGAGACCGGCCTCTTGCGCATCGGCGACCATTTGCTCGGGTGTCATGTCGCCGTCCGAGAAGGTTGTATGTATGTGAAGATCTACCTGACCACTCTTATCGTTCATTAACCTTTGCTCAGTTGCTCCATCCGGGTTCGTGCATCCCGGAAGTCCGGGTCCGCCCGGCAAATCTCCTCGAAGTGCTCAACAGCTCTGGCCTTCTGCCCCATGGTCTCAAGAGCCAGGGCCAGGCCGTATCTTAATCCCAGGTACTCCTCCTCGGAGTGCCCCTCTATGTCCAGTCCGGCATTGAGTTC
>JAUXGG010000050.1 GCA_030622265.1 Candidatus Eiseniibacteriota bacterium | reverse complement strand
GCGAGACCCTCGGTGGCATAGCCGGCAAGTATGAGGTCTCGCTGAAAGAGATCCTGGCGGCCAACGATCTGGGTTCCGATGCCCTGATCCATCCCGACCAGAAAATCAGGATACCCGGAGCGAGTGTCGCGCCGGCAGGCAACAGCCTGACGGTTTACAGGGTGAAGAGCGGCGACACCATCAGCGGCATCGCCTCGAAGCATGATGTCTCGACGGGCGCGGTCCTGGCGGCCAATGATCTTAAGCAGAGCACGAGGATCTATCCCGGGCAGGAGATCCTCGTTCCGGCATCGGGAGGGACCACATCGTGCGCTGAAGCTCTGGTCCATGAGGTCAAGAGCGGGGAGAGCATCTACTTGATAGCCAGGAAGTACTCCGTGTCCTGTGAGGAGGTAATGGGCCTGAATGATCTCAGCGCCAATGCCGTCATACATCCCGGTCAGATGATCACGGTCAGCCAGGGGCGGCCTCCGGCGCCCTCTGCGAAGCACCACAAGGTGTTGAGCGGAGAGACCATATCGGTGATTGCCGAGCGCTACGGGGTTTCAACCCGGGAGGTTCTCAATCTTAACGGGCTGGCCTCACGCGACAGGATCTATCCGGGTCAGACAATAAAGATTCCCGCTCTGTAAGAAGACCCTGGCAGAAGATTACCCCTCAGTCCAGACTCTCACCGCTTTCCACCTCAATGGGCTCAGTGATATCCGGCGAAGTCTGCACCAGGCAGTTCCTTCCTATGATCGATCCGGGAGGGAGGAAGGTGTCCTTTCCGGTAATGGTTATTCCGCTATCCAGTATGACCGGGTGGGCATGGTTGGGGGTGAAGTTGACCCCGAAACCAACCTTCGAGTTCTCGGCCACCACGGTGTTCCTGTCCAGGATGGCCAGGTTGACTCGGGACTGCGGCGCTATGGAGCAGGCGGCAAACACTATTGAGTTTCGAACCACGGCGCCTCTCTCCACAACCACCCCCGGGGAGATGATGGAGCTCTCAACAGTTCCCTCTATCACGCAACCGTCCGAGATCAGGGAATCCTCCACTCGGCTTCCCTCGAGGACCCGCGCGGGCGGCAGGTCCTCAGACTTCGTCAGAATCGGCCACTCAGGGTCGTGGAGGTCCACTGGCGGCTCCTGTGAGAGCAAGGCCATGCTGGATTCGAAATAGGATGCGATGGTGCCCACGTCCCGCCAGTAACCCCGGAACTCGTACCCGTAGACCCTGCCCCTGCGAATTAACTTGGGCACGATATCCCTGCCGAAGTCGTGGGCGGTGGCCGCGTCCTCCTCCTGCAGGGCCTCCGCAAGGACCTTGAAATCGAAAACGTATATCCCCATCGAAGCGAGGGTGCTTCTTGGAGAGGAGGCCTTCTCCTCGAACTGACTGATTCGCTTGTCATCGTCGAGCACGCATGTTCCGAACTTCACGGCCTCTTCCGGCGGCACCCTGGTCACCGCGACCGTGAGATCCGCGTTCTTCTGCTTGTGGAAGTCCAGGAGCAGCCTGTAGTCCATCCGGTATACATGATCTCCGCCCAGTATCAGAACGGATTCGGGGTCTCTCTCCTCGATGAAATGGAGGTTCCTTCGGACCGCGTCCGCGCTGCCCTCATACCACCTGCGTTCCACGTTTCCAATATAAGGCTGGAGAATCACGACCTCGCCCCCGCGCCCGGTGAGGTCCCAGGGGTTTCCGAAGTCGAGGTGCTTCCAGAGCGAGCGGGGCTCGTACTGGCTCAAGACGAAGACCTGGCGGAGTCCGGAGTTCACGCAGTTGGACAGGGCAAAGTCGATTATCCTGTACGTCCCCGCGTAGGGAACGGCCGGCTTGGCCCTGTGCGCGGACAGAAGGAGCAGGCGCTTGCCTGAACCTCCTGCCAGGATTATGACGAGATCCTTAGCCATCGCTCCTCTCTTGCTATGGTTTCCCCGCAGACGATGTCCCGGCTCGGGATGAGATCAGAGGTGACATCGGGTCCGATCAGGCAATTACGTCCTATCCTGGCGCCTCCCGGTATCACCGCACCCTTTCCCACGACGCTTATCCCCGACCGGACAATCTGGGGAAAATCGGCATTGGGAGTGGTCGGGTTTCCGTAGCCTATGACGGCGCCCTGACCGACCCTGACCTTCTTGTCCAGGATGCATCCATCCAGGGTGGCTGCCTTCTCGATGCTCGCGTCTGAAAAAACAATGGAGTTGGTCACGGTTGCCCCCGGCTCAACCCTGACCCCGGGGAAGAGTATCGAGTGTCTTACCGTTCCCTCAACGAGGCTGCCGCTTCCGATAAGGGAGTTCTCAACGCCGGCGGTCCTTGTGATACGGCTCGGAGACTGGTTCTCCGTCTTGGTCATGATCGGCCAGGTTTTGCCGCCGGGGTCGAGGGCCGGCTCCCGCCCGAGCAGATGCATTGAGGAGTCATAGTACTGCTCCAGCCAGCCGATGTCAGCCCAGTAGCCGTCATGAACGAAAGCCCTTACCTGTGAATCCTCTATCAGGGGCAGGAGGATACCGAATACGAGGTCATGGGTGTCGGCTTCGAGCGAGGCCAGCCGGTCGAGCAGGAGATCCCTGCTGAACACATAAATCCCGAGTGAAAGGAACCTGAACTGCTCTCCTTCAGGCTTTTCCACGAAAGTCCTGACCACCTGGTCATCATCGATCTCCAGGCCCCCGTATTTTTCAAGCGTGCCCTCCGGTTGCCGTCTGACCGCCATGGTTACCGGCTGTCCGCTGCGGTTGTGGTAGTCTATGAGCCGGCGGTAGTCCATCTTGTAGACCTGGTCACCCGAGAGGATGAGCACCTGATCGCAGGAGGAGTCGCGGATTACCTCGATGTGCTGCCTGAGAGCATCCGCCGTCCCTCTGAACCAGTTGGATTCGGTGCGGCCCGCAAAAGGCTGGAGGATCGCGAGACCGCCGCGCTTGCGGCTGAGGTCCCAGGGCCCCCCGTTTCCGATATGGGCGATGAGGGAGGCAGGATTGTACTGGGCGAGGACGCCGACATCCCGGAGTCCCGAGTTGGAGCAGTTGGAAAGACAGAAGTCTATTACGCGGTACTTTCCGCCATAGGGCAGTGCTGCCTTTGATCTGTAGGCGGTCAGGACCGGAAGATCGCTGCTTGCGCCTCCGGCGAGGATCACGACCAGGGTTCTGTCCATCTTATGGAGTTCTCCGGTTATTCCCTTGCTGCCCGCAGATTATCCCTGGCGATCTCGTTTTCCGGATCGATCGCGAGGGCGTGTTCCCACATCTCGATGGCCTTCTCGACGCTGTCCATGGCCGCGTATGCGGTACCCATATTGAGCGCGATGTCGGCATTAGTCGGGTCAAACTTGAGGAGCTCCTTGAAATGCATCAGTGCATCCGTGGGCCTGTCGGCCCTGTACAGGCAGACACCCAGCTTGAATCGCAGGGGTATGTTCCCGGGGTCCACGGTCAGGATCCTGCCCAGGACATCACATGCTCTGGGGTACTGGCCCGTCTTGGAATAGGTGTCGGCAAGCCTACTTGCGGCAGGCACGCTGTAGGGATTAATAGCCAGCGCTTCCTCGAGGCTACTTGCGGCGTGTTGGTAATCACCAAGCCTGAATGCGGCATCCCCCATGAGAGAGAGCGTGATGAAGCCGCGACCGACATAGTCGAGTTCTTTCTGCAGCTCCACCGCGGCTTCTTCGACCGCGTCCGTGCCGAGGAGAACGTGCCCCATCAGCTGGTGCAGCCTGGTTTCATAGGGATAGGATTTCTCCAGGCTCCTGAGCCCGGCCATAGCCTCCTCGGGCTTGCCTGCCATCAGCAGCAGCTCGGCCCTTTGTACACGAAGTTGCGGATCCTTTGATTTGAGTATGGCCCGGTCGAGCACCTCCAGCGCCTGAGAGGACTTACCTGCTCCGGCGTAGAGCGCTGCCATCGATATGCTGGCATCCGCCAGGCCGGGGGAGAGGCCTATCGCTTCCCCATACAATCTCTCGGCCCTGTCGAAGATACCGGCATCTGCGTAAGCATCGCCGGCTACCACGAGGTTGCGGGCCCTGTCGAGTTCGCGTCCTGGAAGCTGGTGGAAGACAGCGATAAGGACAATGCCCGCGACTACCAGGCCTATCGCCTTCATCGTCTTGCGCCTCCTGATGCTCTTAGCGATAGCCGCAAAGGCGACTCCCGCAAACATCGCCAGGAAGGGCACGATCAGCATCTTTTCGATATCACTTACCAGGTAGACCGAGGCTACCAGGGGAAGGCAAAGCGCATAGAGCGCAAAACCGAGTGAGGTCCGGCGCACACCCGCCACCAGGCCAAGAAGCCCCAGGGCGGCAACTACCGCGAAACTGAACAGCCGGTTCTTGAGAAGAAACGAGAAGTCGGCCACGTATCTCATGTCCAGATTGGACGGCGGGTTGGCAGGTCCCCAGAAGACGCCCAGCTTCTTCAGGAAAACCCCGAAATAGCCTGCCGGGTCCGAGGCAAGGTCCTCGGCTGCCCTGTCGCCCCAGTGTCTGTAGGCGTCGGTCTCCGATTCGATTTCCGGACTCTCTATTATCGCAAATCTGAGCATGTCTCGCCGGCCTTCAATCCGGTTGGTGGAGGCCGTTGCCCTGTACGCACCACGGCTTCCGCCAAGACTGATTTCAAACTCGGGTTCGAGGGTGACACCTCCCGTGGTGCCCGAGCCTATCAAAGCGTGCCAGGAGGTCCGCAAGGGAAAATATGCCCTCTGGTCGGTCTTGAGCAGCAGAACGTGGTAGCACAGAGGCACGATCGCGAAACCCACAAGTAGCATCAACGTGGCCTTCCTCAACCGGGGCTCCCGGGACAGCAGCAGATGGAGTATCCATGCCGGCAGCGCCACGACAGATACGAACCTCGTCAGGAATGCCGCCCCCGCCAGGAGGCCTGACAAGGAGGCATTGAAGAACGGGAGTCCCTTACCCGCCCTGGTCAAGGCGTATGCGCTCGCAATCACAAGGAATACGGCCAGCGTGGTTTCGTTTATCTCCGAGGAGAAGAAGATCGCAGGACTGAAGAGAGCAAGCACGACGGCAGCGACCGTCGCGGCGAGCCTGCCGTAGATTTTCCGTGTGGCAGCATAGAGCAGCAGAACACTCGCGCTGCCCAGCAGGCACTGGATCACACGCAGGATCGAGAGGCTCTCGCGGAACACCGTGTAAACGAGAGCGACAAAATACGCATATGCCGGTTCCCGGAACGCGGGTGCGGCTTCTCCCCAGGTGACTGAGCGCTTGAATTCGGCCCATTGATGGAAGAAGCCCGCGTCCAGGAGGGGCTGGTAATAGATGGGCAGATTCCTTGTCTGGAGAAGCATGATTAGCCTGACAGCGAAAGCCGCAGCCACAATCGCGGCCGGGACCAGCCAACCTGACCTGGATCTCATTTGTCACTCCTCAGCGTGCTGTAGTAGATCTCGTCCGCCTGATTCATGGAACTGAACCATACCAGGTGAACGACCCCATCGCGAATTGCGATTGAAGGATATCGTCCGGCCTTCCGATTCCGGTAGAACTCCACGGGCGTACCCCAGCTCTGGCCGTCATGGCAGCAAGCACGGATAGTGTACTGATTATCTGAGGGTATCCGGTTTTCCCACACTGCGACCAGATGACCGGATTCCGTGACCGACAGGTCCGGATAGTAGCTGGTTGTGTGCTTATCGCCGGCCAACCAGCTCGGGTCCTGCCAGTCGCCGCCGTCATAGAATCCGATATAGACCTTGTTCACATCGGTCCGCCCGTCAAACCAGGCGGCTGCCCATCGCCCTTCCGGGAGACTGGTGGCGGAAACCTTCCAGGGAATGAACTCAAGGTCCGCAATAGTCTTCTCGTCTTCCCATTGCGAACCGTTGTAGAGCCTTGCACTTATCCTGGTTGCTTCGGGCCACATAATCATGATACGGCCATCCCCATCGCAGGCAATGTCCGGCCTGAAGGCTCCCGGATGGCTCGTGCAGACCCCATATGTTTCGGCCAGGCTGTCACCCTCGACCCTGCCGTAGTAGATGGCGGTCTGCTTGAAAGGGCCCTCATGCCAGGCAATGTGCAGTGAGCCGTCGGGACCGAGAGCGGAAACCGGGCAAGATGATTCCAGGTGGGTGTGGGTCAGGCGCTTCTTCACGGCCACTTTCCCATCCCTGATCCGGACGTACATGATATCCGAATACAGGCCGATCACCTCTTCCCAGAGTATGTGGGTATCCACCGAGTCACTCGCGACACAGGGATAGCTGGATTCGGCCGGTGTGCGCGTGATCCTGATCTCCGGGAGTACGCTGTCGTTGACTATCGACGCATAATAGATCTCGCGGTTCATGTGCCGGTCATCCTCCCAGACCAGATGTACCCTGCCGCACAGATCGACCGCGATACATTGGCCATTCGACCTGGTGGTTCGCGCCTTTTTCCCGGCATACGTTACCTGCGTGGTCTTCTCGAGCGAATAAGAACAAGCGTGTATTGTTGTTGTAGTTACCAGAAGAGTGGATGCAATGACGATCAGAATGGCAATCCAACGGATGCTCTTCATGTTCCCTCCTCGTAATCGGTCGACATTATAATTTAAACAGCCTGACCGGGGCAAGCAAGATATGGGATGGAATATGGGCCTGGCGAGCCGAAGTAGGTAGCCCGTAACTGTGCATGGAAACCCCGCCGGGTGTAGTAGATGTTGTCCCTGGTGTCCCAGGTGCTTATGATACCGATCATGTTTCCAGAAGTCTCTCCAATGCCCGTTCCGCCATCTGCCGTGATGAGCCGGGCGGGGCCTGGTCGATGTATCTGCGGTAGTGTCCTATTGCCTCGGACACCAGCCCCTTTCTCTCGTATGCGACAGCGAGATTGCCGCGAGCACTCAGGAGATCCGGGCGAAGCTCAAGCGCATCCTCAAGATAGGCTATTGCCGAGTCGGCCTCATCACTCCTCAGGTGATACAGGCCCATGTCGGAAAGGAGCATGGGATCTCGAGGCGCAGACCTGAGCCCCTGTCTCAGGACCTCATGAACTTGCTCGTACCGGTCCAACCTCATCAGAAGCGAAGCCTTGGCATGGTAAGCGGGGGCATGGTCAGGCCTGATCAGGATGGTGCGGTCCAGGTATTCGAGAGCTTCGCCCATGTTGCCCGTGGCTTCAAGCATTGCCGCCACACCCATGCGGGCTATGATATTTGTGCTATCCAGATCCAGGGCCTTCTGGTAGTGTTCCCGGGCCCGACCGTAATCTTCCCTTGACCGGTAGATATTGCCGAGATTGACGTGGGTGGGGCCGGGATCCGGGTTTCCCTTCAGCGCAAGTCGGTATTCGGCCATGGCATCCTCAATTCTCCCACGCAGCTGGTGGATATTGGCCAGGGCAAAATGAGCAAAAAAATGGGTCGGCTCCGCAGCCACCGCCTTGAGCAGAAGTTGCTCCGCATCTTCAAGGCGATCCATCTCCACATAGTATCTGGACGCGTCCACACAGGTCTGGGCATCACCCTGGGAGAAATCCACAGCCTGGGCCAGATAGTCGGAACCCTGAGCAAACTCATTCCTGGCGATGTGCCAGCGCGCGAGATGAAGATAGTACTCGGCGGACAGGGCCCGCGAAAAGAAGTCCCTGGTATCCTCACCGACTCCCCTCACTGAATACTCGCGGGGAGATGGGCATTCCTGCCTGGCAGGACCCAGGAGCGAAACCATCCCGCATATGGGACTCCCGGCGGGGAGTACCCCGGTCTCCACCAATCCTAACAGGCATACTCTGGACTCTCCGAAGTTACGGGAAGCGATAGTGATCGCCTCCCCCAGTGAGCGGGGGCGAACGGCGTTCCCAATGACTGAAGGGTGGGAGATCCCCTGTATATACAGTGTAATGTCCCTTTCCTCGACATAAGCCAGATAGGCCAGCGACAGTCCCGCAAGGTCGCCTGCCGTTATGACCACGGGACCCGGCCCGCATGCCGACTCAGCACTCCGGGCAATTGCCTCGGCAAAATCATATGCAAACCATTCATCTTTTCGGGGTGACAGGGTAAGGACATTGATAACCGCCATGACAAAGATGGCAGCCGTGATGACCTGACTGATCAGTCTCGAGCGCCTGCCGGCTCCTGTGACTATCGCCTCGACTCCAAGGCCGGCAAGAACACCCAGAGCTATCACCGCAGGCAGGATGTGACCCTCGATGTCCGGTATATTGTAGGCCGCATAGTGCAGGGCAAAACACACCACCAGCACCAGGGCCCCTGCGATCAGGGAAAGCCGCTTAGCGTGAGTAACCACCCCCAGGACCGCCAATCCGAGCAGGGGGATTCCGAATCCGGTCAGGGCCAGCTGGAAGAACCTGAGGAAATCGCCCGTTCTCTGAACGAAGTCGAAGGTCTTAAGCCTCCACGCATAACGGTTGCCAAGTATGTGCGAAAGGAAACCGCCGG
>JAUXGG010000338.1 GCA_030622265.1 Candidatus Eiseniibacteriota bacterium | reverse complement strand
CCGAACTTCGACTTGCTTGCGGCATGCCCGATCTCACCCCTCATATAGATGGAATAATCGGATACGTCCGGGGTGTCCGCGCCGTGCACCCGGGTAAGGCCCGTCGATGCCTCCATGCCGTCCCGTATCTTGGCCGTCTGGAACATCGCGGAGTGGCAGCCCGAAAGAGAGGCGGCAGCGAGGACCGCCAGGGTGATCCGGTATGTCGATTGGCTGATTAACATTACCTCTCTACTATACTCTGACCAGGCCGGCTTGCCACGGATTCTATTAGCCCGGCCCTCCTGGTTTCAATGGCCTAAGCAGAATCCCGTGGGTGGCCGGGCAACTTTTCGTTGATTTTACCCGCCACATCGGCCATAGTTCTGGGGAATGCTTGTAAGGAGAGGGGGAGAGGCAATGCGTTTGAACATTGGGATGCGTTGGGTGGGGCTGTTGGCGATTGCCGGGCTTGCCGCCTTCGTAGGATGTGCCGAAAGAGACGATACACTATCTGATGTTGATACCGACCCGCCGGTCGTAAGCTCCGTCACCGAGCAAGACGGCCGGGTCTCCTGGGATACTGATGAGGATGCCGAGTGCGTGCTCCTCTATGGCCCCAGGATGGGAATCTATGATCATTATGGGTATAGCGTTTATGACGGTGCCCGTGCCCACTATGTCGATCTTATCGACATAGAGCCGGATACCTACTATTTCCGCATAATGGCTACCGACCGGGCCGGGAATTCCATGACGACCGAGGAGACGTCCTATGAGGTCTCCGAGGTCCCGGCGACGGAGAACCTGATCTATACC
Organism: Candidatus Eiseniibacteriota bacterium; assembly: GCA_030622265.1. GTDB lineage: Bacteria > Arandabacterota > Arandabacteria > Arandabacterales > Arandabacteraceae > JAUVJV01. The sequence goes on along the minus strand of JAUXGG010000338.1, from coordinate 2,396 downwards.
ATGGTGGATGTGGGTTGGGGGGACTGCCATTTCCTCGAGTTCCCCAATGGGACGAATGTCATGGTGGATGCCGGGTGGGGTACCATAGGTGAACACCCGCATGCCGCCGATGTGGACCAGTTTCTGCTGGCGCGCGGCGTTGCTGCCCCGGCTGGAATCGACTACATGGTGGGCACGCATGCTCACGCGGATCACTATGGCTACTTCCTCGGCCTGCTTCCGCGGTTCCCGGAGACCCATTTCCTGGCGCCCGGACAGTGCTACTCGAGCGTATGGGACCAGGTGGAGGACGTCCTGACTTCTCCGTTTACCATGACGGACAGCCTGGAAGAGGGTCAGACCAACAGTAATGTCGACTTCCTTAAGTGGGACGAGGAACATGACGTGGAGGTCAAGGTCATGAGCTCGGGCGCCGGACGCTTCTTGCAGTCCGGGTACAGCAGTGATGCCATCAACAATGACTCTGCCGTGCTTAAGATAACCTACGGAGAGGTGGACATCATGCTCGGGGCGGACGCCGAGGAATTTGCCGAACAGCGGATGGTCAAGGCCTATGGCACGGAGATGGACGTCGAGGTCTTAAAGGTCGGCCATCATGGCAACAATGATGCGAGCTCGGAGGAATATCTCACTGCGGTGTCTGCCAGGGTAGGGCTCATCCCCAATTGCCTGGAAGAGAACCCCGGGGTCTTCGACCAGCAGATCATCGACCGGCTGAGGGCTTATGGTATTGACTATTATGTCTCGGATAGGGCATACATGAATGGTGCCAGGGATGACGCCCCCGTGCACGGGCATGTCAGCGTCGTCACCGATGGCGAATCCTACATTGTTTGGTCGTGGAAGTAGTACCGGAGATGTAGAACTTCAATCATGGATGAAGGCAAACGTCCCCATCTAAGCGCCGAGCGGGTCTCCAGGAAACCCGGTAAAGTCCGGAAGTTCCTGTATGCCATGGCTTACATTGCGCCGGCGGCGATCGTCATCATCGTCTTCAGGGTGGTTCCCATCATCGCCGCCTTCGGCGTGAGCTTCTTCTATGTTATGATGGGCAAGATCGTTGGATTCTCCGGGCTTGCCCAGTACGGGATGCTGCTCTCAGACAGTGAGTTCTGGCTCTCGCTTCTCAATACCACTTACTTCGTCATAGCGACGGTGCCGCTGAGTCTCTTCCTCTCGCTTATCATCGCGGTTCTTCTCAACCAGAAGATACGGGCCCTGGGTTTCTACCGGACCATCTACTTCCTTCCCGTGGTCACATCGCTGGTCGCGGTGGCCATCGTGTGGAAGTGGATATACCATCCCCGCCTGGGACTTCTGAATTCCTTCATGGGATCTCTGGGAATTGATCACATGATGTGGCTGGAGGAGCCCCAGGGAGTTTTCTCGATGCTTGCCGCAAGTGTCGGCATCGCGTGGCCCAAGTGGCTCGGCGGGCCCAGCCTCGCCCTGGTCGCCATCATCATAACCAATCTCTGGCGGGGCATCGGATATAATATCATCCTCTTCCTGGCGGGTCTCCAGAACATACCCAATGAATACTATGAGGCCGCCAAGATCGACGGGGCCGGCCGCGTCCAGACCTTCTGGAAGATCACCTGGCCCCTGATCTCTCCCACGACTTTCTATGTGGTGATCATGACCACTATCGTATCCTTCCAGGTGTTTACCCTGGTTTATCTCATGACCGGCTCCCCTGTGGGTGGTCCCCTGGGGACAACCAAGGTGTTAGTCTACTACATATTCGAGAAAGGATTCGAGTCAGGCGGGGATATGGGCTACGCGAGCTGTGTCGCCCTCGTGCTCTTCATCATAGTGCTATCACTCACCCTCTTCCAGAGGAAGGTTATCGAGAAGAGGGTGCATTACTCATAAGTAGAGGAAAGGCAGCATGCGGATCTTGAGGCGAATTCCCATTCACGTGATCATCGTGATCGGGGCCATCAGCATGGTCCTGCCCTTCGTGTGGATGCTCTCGACCTCGCTCAAGAGCCCGCAGGCCACCTTCATTCCACCCAACTTCTTCGAGCTTCACCCCACCTGGATACCCGATGAGGTGATTCTGACCAATTATGTGGAAGCCTGGCGCGAGGTACCGTTCCCCCGGTATTTCATGAACACCCTCTTCATGGCGGCATGCATCGTCCTGGGGGTGCTTATGACATCGGCGCTGGCCGCTTATGCATTTGCCAAGTTCGACTTTCCCGGCCGGGAGACCATTTTCATATTCTTCCTGAGCATGATGATCGTGCCGCAGGCTGTCTACCTGGTTCCTTCCTTTATCATATTGTCGAAGCTGGGATGGGTGGATACCTACATGGCGCTCATAGTCCCTTGGCTTGCCCAGATCTTCAGCATTTTCCTCTTAAGGCAGCAGTTCCGCACCATACCCGATG
>JAUXGG010000363.1 GCA_030622265.1 Candidatus Eiseniibacteriota bacterium | reverse complement strand
CCTCGTTTGTGGGAACCCTGGCCGTCCGGCTATTCCAGTCAAAGAACCCCGCCGTGGCTCTTCGCTGCTCGACTTATGTGAGTGTGGCCCTTCTGGCCATCGCCGCGCTGATGGCTTCCGGGCGTTTGGGCCTTGACATCAGATTCTCCCTGGCGGTGCTCACCGGAATGGCAGCAGGTGTGGCGATAGGACTCCTATCCGAGTATTACACCTCGGGTCCGCCCGTACGGGAGATCGCCGAGAGCTCCAAGACGGGCGTGGCTACCAATATTATCTCGGGCCTCTCTGTGGGCATGATAAGCACCACGCTACCCGTTCTCGCGATAGCGGCAGCCATCTTTGCCGCCCACCGGTTTGCCGGTGTCTATGGCATCGGGACTGCTGCCGTCGGCATGCTGGGCACAATCGGAATGACCATGTCGGTCGATGCTTATGGCCCGATTGCGGATAATGCGGGTGGCATCGCGGAGATGAGCGGGCTGGGGCCCAAAGTTCGCAAGATCACTGACAAGCTGGACTCGCTGGGTAACACCACTGCCGCCATCGGCAAGGGTTTTGCCATCGGCTCCGCGGCCCTGACCGCGCTGGCTCTCTTTGCAGCCTATGCGGCCACGGTGGGTCTGGAAGTCATAGATATCAAGAAGCCCGAGGTGGTTATCGGACTCTTCCTCGGCGGCGCGCTGCCATTCCTGTTCGCAGCCCTGACTATGCGTGCCGTTGGCCGGGCAGCATTCAAGATGGTGGAAGAGGTCCGGCGACAGTTCAGGGAGATCACGGGATTGATGGAGGGCAAGGCAAAGCCCGACTCGGCCCGCTGCGTGGACATCGCCACGAAAGGCGCGCTTAAGGAGATGGTGGTTCCCGGTGTCCTGGCAGTGTGCTCGCCGGCCATAGTCGGGATTCTCCTGGGCCCTGAAGCCCTGGGCGGTCTGCTCGCGGGGGCAACGGTAACCGGGGTCCTCCTGGCGATCATGATGTCAAACGGTGGAGGCGCCTGGGATAATGCCAAGAAGTGGATCGAGGAAGGCAACCTGGGCGGAAAGGGATCGGATGCTCACAAGGCCGCCGTTGTTGGCGACACCGTGGGAGATCCTTTCAAGGACACCTCCGGCCCTTCAATGAACATCCTGATCAAACTGATGTCGGTTGTCTCCCTGGTATTCGGGGTGGTCTTGAGCCGTCTGCATCTCGAGATCTTCGGATAGGGAGACCATACGGCGAGACGGGGCAGCCCGGTAGGGTAAAGGCTACTTCGATGTCGACTTGTCGACATCGATCATGGTCGTGGAGATACCGGAGTATTCCTTGACCACCGGGTCGGCGAGATTGGCCAGCTTCTTGGTCACACACGCTATGCGCAGGGCGGACTCCTCTATGGTGCGAAGCCGCCGGAGAATGTTTTCATCCTTGCCCTCGAACTCCCGCAGCATCAGCTGAGCCTGGCCCAGGATCGCAAACAGCGGGTTGTTTATCTCGTGGTTGGTTGCCACCGAGGTCTGGGTGATGGCGGCAATCCTCTCCGACTTCACCAGACTCTCCTGGGAGTCCTTGAGTTTGTTTATTGTGCCTTCCAGCTCCAGATTGAGCCGCGTGATCTGCTCGTTCCTGAGGCGCATCTCGCGGTTCTTGGTTTCCAGCTGCCTCTCGAACTTCCGAGTTTTGGTTATGTCCCTTATGACGGCGGATATGGCCTGTCCATCACCGTAATCACAGCTGTTCACGCTGACTTCCACGGGGATCCAGGTGCCCGTCGAGTGAGTGAGCTTGGACTCGCAGACTATCTTCTCTTCCACCGGACCTGCAAAGAACAAGAGCATGTCCTCTTCGCCGAGGATTTCAGAGACCGGACTGCCGATGAGTTCGTGAAGGGGGGTACCGGTCAGGTGTGAGACCGCCCTGTTGGCATAGGTGATCTTCTCATCCACGGCGATCAAGTAGCCGTCGTCAAGGTCCTCGACCAGCCTGCTGAACTTGCTCTCAGACTTCACCAGCTGATTTTCGAGCCCGGCCTTTTCGGTTATGTCCTCGATGATCGCGATCCCACCGATTATGTTGCCGGACGAGTCCCTGTGCGGGAACACCCTGAAGTTCTGGATGACCTCGCTGCTGTCCAGGATTTGTCTTCGCCACCCGTACCTGACGAAGGGCTTTCCCTTGAGGACCTGCTGGGCGAGCTCGCCGAAGCCCTGTTCCACAAGGTGGGGGAGAGCCTCGAAGACGTTCTTGCCCTGGAAGTCATCCGGCTTGTACCCGTAGAGTTTCTCAAAGCCCTTGTTGAGAACCGTAATGGTAAGATCCTTATCGATCACCATCACTCCCAAATCGATGCTGTCGACCACGGTCGCGATGTATTCGTTCAGAATGCCCATCTCCCCAACTTGCTTGGTCAGGCGGGACAACAGGTCGGCGTTCTCCATCGCTATGGCAAGCGTGGTGGCCAGGACCTTGAGGTTTGCAAGTTCTTCGCCGGTGAAGATGCGGTGCCAGCGGGTTTCACGGGCCAGGATGAATCCCATGACCTCGTCCTTGGAAAGCAGGGGCACAAGAAGCCCGCTCCTGCATCCTGTCTGCCCGGCAATCTCCTCGGTCAGGTCGTCGTCGCACGCATCGAAGGTGAGTTCCTCTCCGTTCTTGATTCTATCGGCGAGGGCCTTCAAGCACGGGACGGCGTCAGGCCGGGGCTCTCCGGCGCCGTCTTCAGCATCCGGAAGATAAGGCTGGTAGAATTCCCTGGCCTCGTCCCTGACGTAGACTATGGCCCTGGCGCCGTTCAGGATACCCGAGGCCGCCCTTGCGGTGTTTCCGGCCAGCTCGGGAAGGCTCTTCCAGGATGCCAGGCTCTGGGATACCTCGTTCAGCATGCTGAGGTCCCGGTTCTTCTTCTGCAGGTCTTCCATTATGTTGAGGGAACAGACATGCATCTCCTTGAGTTCGCGGTTGAGCCTGTCGAGGCTCTCTT
>JAUXGG010000378.1 GCA_030622265.1 Candidatus Eiseniibacteriota bacterium | reverse complement strand
ATGGTTCCGGTGATCACGATCTCGCCCTCTTCCGCATTCAGGCCGGTGACCGTACCGGCGATGGGAGATGAGATCACGGTCTTGTCGAGATCATCCCTGTAGGCGCTCAAGGTCGCGGCCTTCTCGCGCGCCCATTCCTCGGCAGTTGTCAGGGCATTTTCCGCGCGTTCGAGGTCCCGCGTTGAGACAAGGTCCCGCTTGGACAGCTCCTTGCTCGTATCCATATCATCCCGGGCTTCCTCCAGCCTGACCAGCGCGGCGCGGTAAGCAGCCTGCGCCTGGCTGTGCCTCGCCTCGTACTGGTAGGCTTCTATCTCCACCAGGACATCGCCCGCATCGACCCGCGCGCCGTCCTTCACCCTGAGTGCGCTTATGCGGCCCATCACCGAGGAGCTCACCTTTACCGACGCCTCGGCATAGATGACTCCGGGGCCGGAAACCCGCTCCACAAGATCTGCCCGGTTCACAGGGGTCACCTCAACATCAACCGAAGACTCATAGGACATCTTGATATTGACTATGACGATCACTGCAACACCCACAGCAATCGCCAGGAGAACCAGCAGCTTCTTCTTGGTCATCGCCGATCAGTCCTTTCCCACTGCGCGCTTGAGCTTTGCCAGGGACAACAAGTAGTCGTACATGGCCTCGATATGTGATGTCCTGGCCTCGCTGAGCGACACGCTGGAGTCTATCTGCTCCAGCATCGTGGCACCACCCAACCTGTATCGCTCCTCTGCAAGCCGGAGCTCTTCTTCGGCCACCTCCACGGCTTCCTCGCTAACCTTGACGCGCTGCCTGGCTTCCTCCACTCCGTAAAAGGCCCGCTTGACTTCAAGGGCCACATCCAGCCGCAGCTGGGTGAGATCGGTCTCTGCGATACTTCGCGCGAATTTGGCCTCTCTCACGCTCGTAAAGGTCCGGAGACCGTCGAAGAGGTCGATGCCGGCAGCCATGTACCAGGTCCACTCGCGATCGTCCCACACCCCGCCCAGACCCAGGGGAAGCTCGGCCGCATAGTATCTATTGCTCCACCCCGCGGCCACCCAGGGAATCCAGCCCCCCCTCTCACGCCAGACACCGTGCCTGGTCGAGGCAAGGGACTGCTCGGATGAGCGGATATCCGGCCTGTGCTCCTTGGCGGCCTCGAGGGCATAATCAAGATCCAGATCCAGCCTGCCGGGATCAATGTTCTCATCGAGCTCGAGCTCTACACCGTCCTCGACCCTGAGGAAATACCGGAGATCGGTCTCGGCAAGCCTGAGGGCATTGCGCGCGGATATCAGCTCCAGTTCATTCCTGCTGACCTCCACCTGTGCCTTGAGAACATCGGACCGCACCGCGGAACCGACATCCAGGAGGGCCTCGGCCTTCTCGAACTGTCTCTCGCTGAGTTCGTGGGCCTCCTCCCCCACACCCAGGAGCCTCCGGGCCTTCAAAACCCCCAGGTATAGCCCCCGCGCAACATAGGCAACTTCATGTTCCACGGAAACCACATAATTCTCGGTCGCATGCTTGCCGGCATTCGCCTCGAAAATCGCCATTATGGTGCCGAAGCTAACGACCTCGCTGACCGAGATCGTCCCCTGGTAGACCCTGTCGGATAGAAGAACCCTGTCACCGACGACCCTGGGCACCGAGGCGGTCTCGAACCTGGTCTGCTGGACCTGGAGACTCAGGCTCGGGATCATGGGCGACGCCGACCTCAGGACACCGTTACTTGCCCTGTCCAGATCGTAATTCGCCTTGATGACGGCGGTATTGGCTTCCACCGCCATATCGACGCACTTGTCCAGATCAAGCTGGAGCGTGGTCTGAGCCCACGCCGTATCCCGGGCCGCGAGCAAGGCGGTCTGCGCCAAAGCCACTATCAATAAGCAGATTCCAACTGCTTTCAGCATATGGTCCTCCTTCCTACGCCATCCCCATCAGACCCGACATGAGGGCCGTGCTGCCAACATGGATCAAGACATAGACCAGCCAGAGTCCCACAACGATGAGTGCAGATTTCTTGTTGTTGAATCCCGTCAGCACAGCGAACCCGATCACGGTGGCCACGACCGCCCAGATCGAAAAGATGTCGAATGAGTTTAGCAGTACTCCCAGGGGTGTCTGGATACCTACCGACGGCGCCAGCATGGCCAGGCTCGTGCGAACGTCTATCGAGCCCTTGGCTATGATGATAGGCAACTTGATAATCATGCCGAGCGCAAGGATCAACCCGGCCGCGGACATCCACGCGAACATCCTTTTGAAGCCCACGTTCGTTCCTGCGACCCTGGCGACACCGTTAAGAACAAGGGCTGGAATCAGAACCAGCAGGATGCCGATTCCCAGGGCTATCCAGACACCGGACTTCGCCCTATTGGCGAGAGTGGGGGCGAGCCTGGCATTGATATCGGTCTCCACGCCCCGCTCGGACTGGATTTTCTCAAGCATCTCCCGCTGCGGCTCGGCCTGATACTCATAAGTAACAAAACCGAATATGAAGATCACAGCCAGCACAATGATGAGCGGCACCAGCCAGCCTGGTCTCTCGGCAATGCCTCTTGCTGCAGTCGACGGGCTGGTGAACACCTGAAAAACACCTGCTGAACCGTCCATCCGTTTCCTCCTTGCTAGAAACCCCTTTTGCCGAGATATACCACCTCAATGAAAGACTTACAATACCATAATTGTGTTTCAGGGATTGAGGCTACGGATCGGTTACAGCACCCAAGTTGGGTACAGGTCACCACCTATTCGGTAAGCGAGAACCTGAAGGGGATGCTGATTGTAGCCTTGACAGGAACGTCACGCTGCTTGGCCGGTGTAAACTTGAACTT
>JAUXGG010000006.1 GCA_030622265.1 Candidatus Eiseniibacteriota bacterium | reverse complement strand
TGGCCAGGATCTTGGGTTGCCAGTCCTTCATCTAGTCTGCACCCCCGTCAGTAATCACCATCTCCAGGGAATCGAAGGCGGAGAACAGCTGCTCATTGCTGAATCCTAAGAGGTCGAGCGCCCCGCACCGGCATGAAGCGACGCATGCTCCACAGCCCTTGCAGAGAGCCTCGTTAACCACGGCTACTTCTTTCTCGGGGTCGACCTCGATCGCGGCATATGCGCATATCGACTCGCAGTACGCGCATCCCGAACACCTGTCTTCCCTGACCCTGGCTATGGTGCCTTCCGCGAGAATCGCCTTCTTGTTGAGGAAGGTCAGCGCCCGGCTTGCCGCCGCCTTCGCCTGGGCGAGCGACTCATCCATGTCCTTGGGGCTATGTGCCAGCCCGCAGACGAAGATGCCGTCGGTTGCGAAATCCACCGGGCGAAGCTTCACGTGGGCTTCCAGGAACATCCCGTCGGAATTCAGCGGCACCTTGAGCATCTTGGCCAACCGGACATTGCCGTCCGGCGGGTCGATCGCAACGGAGAGAACAAGCAGGTCGGCCGTGATCTCGACCTCCTTCTCGAGAATCGGATCGAAGGCTGTGACCTTGAGCCGGCTGTCCGGATTGGTTTCATCGACCATGTTGACTACGGGCTTGGTCTCGGGCGTATACCTCAGGAAAACCGCCCCGGTGTCACGCAGGTCCGTATAGTACTTCTCGCGGAAACCGTATGTCCTTATATCACGATAGGCGAAGTAGACGTCTGCGGCGGGCTTTGCCTTCTTGAGTTCGAGGGCGTTCTTGACGGCCTTCGTGCAGCAAACCCGGCTGCAATACATCCTGCCCTCCTCCCTGGACCCCACGCACTGCACTATCACGACGTTTCGTATTCTCCCGGCAGGGAAGCTCCCGGTCTTCAGCATCTTCTCGAATTCCACGAGGCTCACGATGCGCGAGGACTTGCCGTAGAGGTACTCCTCCGTCTTGTGTTCTTCCCCTCCGGTGGCCACGATGACGACTCCGTGTTTTACTTTCTCGGCATCGCCGTTACCCCCGCCGCTGATAGTCGTCTCGAAATTTCCGACATAGCCGGTTATGCCGTCGATCCGGCCGGCCATGAAGACCCGGATATTCTCATTCTCCTCGACCCTGGCGATTGTCTCGGCAAGAAAGGCCTGTGGATCGGCCTTGTCGAAGTTGAAGAAGATGTCCCGCATGTTCCCACCGAGGTCCTTCTCCTTTTCCACGAGGAACACCTCGTGGCCGGCCTCGGCCAGGGAAAGCGCTGCGGTCATCCCGGACAATCCGCCCCCGATCACCAGGGCGCGGGGATCTATATCGATAGGTAGTCTCTCTAAGGAGCTCAGCTGCCGCGCCTTCGCAACCGTCATCTCCACGAGATCCCTGGACTTGGCCGTAGCAAGTTCCGGCTCCTCCATGTGCGCCCACGAACACTGGTCCCGGATATTAGCCATCTCACAAAGATAGGGGTTGAGTCCGGCCTCGGCGATGGTCTCCCTGAAGAGCGGCTCATGCGTCCTCGGCGTACACGCCGCGACAATGACCCTGTTGAGGCCGTGCTCTTTAATACGTTTCTTTATGGTCTCCAGGCAGTCGGTGGAGCAGGCATACATGACATCCTCGGAATGCTCGACATTGGGCAGGGTGGCGGCGTGTTCTGCCACATTTTTCACATCGACCACGCCGGCTATGTTGATCCCGCAGTGGCAGACAAAGACCCCCACCCGGGGCCTGTCACCCCTAATGTCCAGCTCCGCCGCCGATTCGTCCCCTGAGGCGATGTCCTGACGCTCGAGCTTGAGGTACTTCGCGGCGCTTGCCACCGCACCCGATGCCGACACCACCGACTCGGGGATGTCCTTGGGCCCGTTTGCGGCCCCGCACACGAAGACCCCCTCCCGGGTGGACTCAAGAGGCCCGAAGGCGTCGGAACGGTAGAAGTCGAATTCATTCAGCTTTATGTCCAGCTCCTCGGAAAGGACACGATTCCCTTCGCGGGCCTCGAGACCGATAGCGAGGATGACCATGTCGAACTCCCCGTACTTTATGTCCCCGTTCTCCTCGGTGTATCTGAGCCTCAGGTTCCCGCCGGGTAGTTCGTCGATATCGGCGACTTTGGACCTCTTGAACACCACGCCGTATTTCTTCTCCGCCTTCTCGTAGTACTTGTCGAAGTCCTTGCCGAATGCCCTGATGTCCATATAGAAGACGGTGGATTCGAGATCCTTGATATGCTCCTTCGCGATAATCGCCTGCTTTATGGTGAACATGCAGCAGGCGGAAGAACAGTAGTTCTTTCCCACACTCTCATCGCGGGATCCCACGCACTGGATGAACGCGATGCTCTTGGGCTCTTTACTGTCCGAAGCCCGCACGACATGTCCGCCCAGCGGTCCCGAAGCGGAGAGTATACGCTCGAACTCCAGCGAGGTGACCACATTGGCGAACCTGTGATAACCGAAGTTGCCGAAACCGATCGGGTTAAATGGATCGATGCCGGTCGCCAGGATTATGGCGCCTGCACTGAGCTCCAGCTGTCGGTCCTGATCCTCGTAGTTGATCGCATCGGCGGGACAGACCTTCTCGCACATCTTGCAGACTCCCCTGGTGAAGAAGAGGCAATTGTCTTTGTCGATCGTGTATTCGGCGGGAATGCTCTGGAGAAAATACCGGGATATCGCCTTCCGCTTCCGAAGACCCGTGTCGAAGACGTCATCGACCTTGACGGGGCATTTCTCCTCGCAGAGCCCGCAGGCAACGCATTTCACGGGATCGACGTATTTCGCCCTCTCGGTAATCGTGCACCTGAAATTCCCGGGCTCTCCCGAGATCGCGTCGAGGGAGGAGTTTATGTGGATCGTGATGCGGGGGTGCCGTGCGCACTCGCTCATCTTGGGCGCGAGAATGCACATGGAACAGTCATTGGTCGGAAATGTCTTGTCGAGCTGGGGCATCCGCCCGCCGATTGTGGGCGTATCCTCGATAAGATGGACCTCCACCCCCAGCTCCGCCAGATCGAGAGAGGCCTGAATACCGGCTATCCCCGCACCGACAACAACAACACTCTTGCTTTTGCTACCCATCGACCTTCCCTTGCATTCTCCCCATCAGAGGAACATCTTCTTCTTCGAGGGATTCTCTCCCATCTTCTTTATCTCTTCGGTGTAGTCGTTCGCCACCTGCGCGAACTTCGGCCCTTCGGAGGCCGAAATCCAGGACAGCTTCAATCTGGCGGACTCGAGCCCCAGGGTATCGAATACAGCCTTGAGGATCGCGAACCTCCTCCGGGTATGGTAATTGCCTACCTCATAGTGACAGTCGCCGGGGTGGCATCCGCCGAGCAGCACACCGTCGGAGCCGCTTAGGTAAGCCTTCAAGAGCAGAACGGGGTCGACCCGGCTTGAACACATGACCTTCATCGCTATGATCGATGTCGGATACTGAAGTCTGCTCGTCCCCGCCAGGTCCGCACCGGTGTACGAACACCACTGACAGAGAATAGCGGCTATCCTGGGTGTGAACTCTTTATCCATCGGCTGTCTCCCAGCGTGCCTGCCGGCCCGCGCAGATTTCCTTCCTAACCCAACTCACTGAATTCCTCTTCCTTGAAGACCATCACGGGGAGCTTCTCTTCGACATCCCGCCCCGCCACATAATCGAAAAGCGCCGCCGTGTGTTCCCCCACCTTCTTGAACATGGATGCCACCGGTATCCCCACGGGGCATACATCCGAGCAGAGTCCGCAGCCGACGCAAGAGAAACTCATGTGGATCATCCTGCCCAGGTGGAAGAATATGGTGTCGGGCGGCAGTCTGAGCGCTCCCTTACCCGCGAGCTCCTTCTCGAAATACGGTAGATCATAGTCGAAGCTCCGCGATTCGAAATCGCAAAGCAGGCAATAGCAGATCGGACACACGCGCCCGCACCCGTGGCATCCCACGCATTTCCCGAACACCTCTATCACCCCGTCCAACCCATCCCCGGTGGGCGCGAGCGACTTGAAGAGTTTCTCCTTCTCCGCCTTTCGCCCGGCTGCCAGCTTCAGAGTCACGGCGGGATCGAACTCATCATCCGATTGCTTCCCCTCGAGTCCCCCCACAAGTTCCCTGGCCTGGTCCGTATTGAGATATATGCGGCAGCCGGACGATGAACCTGCGTCGGCTGCTATCGAGATCGTCACATCGGCGTTCATGGGTACGAAGTGCTCACATGCTCTGCAGGTGTCTCGCGTCCCATCCACAACCTCGCCCGATCCAACCCGCTTAAAGTAATTTGGAATGACGTCCGCGAAGGATTCTCCTATTACTTTCTCCAGGGGGAAAACCCCTCCGCAGGTATAGGATATGGTCAGGACATTCTCCAGGGCCCCCTGCTCCCTTTTGACTCGCTCGACGAAGGCGCGGAGCTCGCACGGCTTTAGCACGACCGCCAGAGACCTCTTCGCAGGTGTCAGCGAAGAGAGGATCTGACCGGTGTTGGCGAGCATCACGGGATCGACGGGCGCCGCGCTATCGAGGCCGGCCTCATCTGCGATGAGCCCGATATCATAGGCCCCCGTGTCGGGATTTCTCCTCGGCACAAGAACGGCGGTGACCTTACCGGAGGATAGCAGATACTTAAGAAGAGCGACGACGCCTTCAGGAGCGCTCATATCAAGATTGATGCTACTCATGAGCCACCTCCTCTTCCTCGGCACCCTTCACGATCTCATGCACTTTCTCCACCTCATCTTCCCTGTACTGCCTCAAGGGAAGCGGCTCTCCATCATCTCTTCCAGCCGCATATTCGAAGGTCGCCTGTGTCAGGTCGGCCATGTAACTGAAGATATCGGCGACCGGGATCGAGACGGGACAGGCGTCCGAGCACTGCCCGCACGAGACACATGAAAGGCTCATATGCGCCATTCTTCCGGTATGAAACATGACCCTGTCCCCCGGGAAAGCAATGCCTCCCCTGGCGATCGCGGTATCGAGAAGCGCGGCCGGGTCCCGCCTGGCCACCTCGGAATCGAAATAGCACTGCCTGCAATAGCAGATCGGGCACGCGCTCTGGCAGTTATGGCAGCCGACGCAATCGGCGAAAGCCGCATGAAGTCCGTCGAAGCCCTGTAGAGAGGCCCCCGTCTCTGCGAGCGCCTTGCTCCTTTTGTCTTCTCGCTCGGCCTTGAGTCCGGAGACGGCCTGCATCCATCCGGAGATGTCCTCCTCGCAGGCAATTCCCATCGCCTCGAGCAGGGCCCCGCCCTTTTCGCTGTTGGGGATGAGCAGTGCCGATTCCCCCGCCAACCCGATCAAGCCGAGGTGAATATCCGAATCCACGAGCGAGAAATCGACGCATATCCCGCATACGGGCTTCACCGCGGATTCCTCGGTCTTCCTCGCCTCAAGCATCGAATCAAAGCGTTCTTCACTACCGGCAGGCTCCCCGACATAGTCTTGAAGAGGAACGGCTCCGATGCAGTCATAGCTCAGGAGGATGATATTGTCCAGATGGACCTGATTGAGTTTGGAGAGCTCCACAGCCGCCCTGACCTCGCAGGGTCTCATCACGGCGATCACCCTGGCCGTGCCCTGTCCCTTCCTGGTAAGACTCTTCAAGGCCTTCGCCCCCTGGACAGGCATAGTGGGGGCCAGAGGGCCGGCCTCATCGAGGAGCGCCGGGTCGTTTGTGAGGATCCACGCGTAGGAATCTTTGGCCGGCGTCCTCACCGGCACCAGCACGGCGTCTGCCGCCTCGCTCTCCAGCGCCTTGCGCAGGAAATCGCGTATGACGCCCTTGATCCCGTCCACTGCCTTCAGGCTGGCCCCTTGCATTTCAGGGTCGCTCATTGAATCTCGCTTTCCGGACGCCTCTTACTTGAGCGCCTCGGTTACCTCCCGGTAGAGCTGCTTGTTGGTAAAGTGCTTTGTCCTCAGGGCTCCTGACGGGCAACTGCCGAAGCAATTCCCGCACCCCCTGCATACCGCCTCATTGACTATCGATATCCCCTTCTGATCGTCAAAATAGATGGCCCCGTATCCGCATACCTCCAGGCAGGTTCTGCACCCTGTGCAATAAGCTTCCATGATCTCGGAGACCTTCACCTCCGGGACTATCTTGCCTCCCGGCTTGAGCTGGCAACGGATTCTCCCCGCCGTCGCCTGGGCCAGGAGCATGGAATCGGACACGCCTCTGGGGCCCTGCGAAGCGCCAACGACGAAGATGCCGTCAATCGAGGTAGCAACCGGATCGGTCGTCTGATGCGCTTCCTTGAAGAAACCTCTCTCGTCCAGATCGATCTCAAGAAGCCCGGCCAGCGCCTCCGTATCCTCGGACGGCTCCATCGCAGAAGCGAGAACGACCATGTCGAAATCCATCTTCTGCTTCCCGCCGCCAGTCTCTGCGAATTCGACGCTTGTGCCCGAGAGACCGATTTCCTTAACGCGCTTGAAATCGATGCCGAGGCCGACCGAGTGGTCGAAGAACTCCTGGTCCGCCTTGTGGGGCAGGCACATATCAAAGAAGAACTCCGTAACCTTTGTCGCCCCGGACTGCTTCTTGAAATAGCCCGCGATCTTCATCATGTAGTTGCAGCATATTCGGGAGCAGTATCCCTTCTCCTGCCTGCCCACACAGTGGATAAGCGCAACCGAGGCGGGCTTGGCGCCTGAACGCAGGGCGATTCCCTCGCCGCCGTTCATTCTCTCAATCTCAAGCGATGAATAGACCTCGTCGGTATCGGCGTACTCATAGCCGGTGAAACTCCCCGGGTCAGACATCCGGTAGCCGGTGGCGATAATTATCGCCCCGACCTTGAGATCGGTCTTCTCATCATCCCCGTTACCGGCCAGGACGACCTCGAAATTGCCCAGGAACCCTATGGAACTCTCAAGTTCGGTATTGAGATGGACCCGGATATGCTCATTCTCTTCGACCGCCTTTATCTTCTCCCTGATGACGTCCGCTCCCCGTCCCTGGCGGGGAAGAAGCGAGGCGAACCTGGCCGCCTTTCCTCCCAGTTCTCCCGTCTTCTCCGCCAGATAGACCTTCCGGTCATGACTGGCGAGCGAGAGCGCCGCTTCCATACCGGCTATGCCGCCGCCTATCACAAGCACGTCGGGGGTTATTTCGAGCTGTCTCTCGAAAAGCTCCGACTGATAGAGAACCCTGCTGATGCCGCTGCGTATGTACTGGATCGCCTTATCCGTCGCCGCTTCCTTGTCATGTATTATCCAGCCGCAGTGTTCGCGGATGTTTATGATCTTGTAAAGATATGGGTTGAGTCCCGCTTCCTTGCATACGCCTATGAAGGTCGAATTATGATCTCTGGGTGAACAGGCCGCTACGACCAGATGCGTGAACCCGTTATCCGTAATTTCTTTCGCGAGGTATTCCTTGCCGGCCGGCGAGCACAGCAGCCCGAAGCTCTTCGGGACGAGTTCGACATCCTCATAGCCCTCAAGCGCCGGAATCGTCTCCAGGACCCTGGGTATGTCTATAGTCTCGCCGATGTTCGGACCGCACTCGCAGACATATATTCCGATTTTCGCTTTCATCGATTTACCTTGTCTTAAGCCTTCAGGTCCTCTGCCAGAGCCTCTGCGGCCTCGGGCCGGCAGCTCTCCAGGAATGCCAGGACTTGTCCCACGGCAGCCTCGGCCTGTATGACCGAGCTCTGGCTGTCCTTGGGCCCCTCGGCGGTGCCGGCTATGAATATCCCCTCCCTGGAGCTCTCCACTGAGACTATCCCCTCATCAAGCACCTTGAAGAAACCCCGGGCGTCCCGCTCTATGCCCAGCGCTTCGGCCAGGCCCAGGGCCCCCTCATCAGGGACCATGGCGACAGAGAGGATCACCATGTCGACATCGATCTCTCGCTCGGCGCCCGCCTCGTCGAGATACACTACCTTGAGTCCGGCGCCATTACTGCTCACCTTCAGGTCTTCCATCGAGGAATTGTAGAGCATCTCCGTATGAGTACCTTTGACACCATCGAAGAACTTCTGGTAACTCTTGTCCGGGACGCAGATATCCGAGTGCAGGTTATAGACCGACGCCTCGGGCAGTTTCTTCTTGAGGAAATGCGCGAACTTGAATGAATACATGCAGCACACGCCGGAGCAGTATCCCTGCTCCTTCCGGCCCACGCAGTGGATGATCGCTATCTTCGCAGGCACCTTCCCCGTATCCCGGATCGTGATCTCCCCCAAGGTGGGACCGTTGGAGGCGAAGAGCCTCTCGAACTCGAACGGCGTATAGACCCCCGGGAACTTGCCATATCCAAGATTGGGCAGCGAGGAGGCGTCAAACATGCCCGATCCCGTGGCGACAATAACTGCGCCGGCTTCGATATTGACAGTCTCATCCTTATCATCCAGGTCCACGGCCCCGAACATGCAGGCCTCCACGCAGGCATTGCATTCCTGCTTGCCGCTCAATTTCAGACAGTGCTCTTTGTCCACGGCCGGAACATTGGGCAGCGAACCTGCGCACGGTACATAGATGGCTTTCCTCTCGCCGAGGTTCTCTTCCCATTCGTTTGCTACAGAGACGGGGCAGGGCTCGTAACACATCCCGCAACCGATGCAGTCTGCGATCTTCACGTATCTGGCGGCCTTCCTCACGGTTACGGTGAAGTTCCCCTTGTCTCCTTCAATCTTCTCCACGGCGCTCAAGGTCATCGTCTCGATATCCGGGCTCTGCAGCACTTCCTGCTGGATGGGCGCAACCAGGCATGTCGAGCACTCGAGGTTTGGAAAGCTCTCCTCGTTCTTGATGGTTGCGCCTCCGATTATGGGAAGGGTCTCGACGAGATGCACCTTCTTGCCGGCGTGAGCAAGCATGAGGCTCGCCTTCATCCCGGCGAGTCCGGCTCCCACCACAACAACGCTTTCATGATGGCTCATGTCGCATACCCTCTATCAGAAATCGGACCTACCGTTGATGGGGTTCGGCCCCAGCGCCTTTATCTTCTCGGAAAAAGCGTTCACCACGTCGGCATAACGGTTGCCTTCCGATGCCGATACCCATGACAATTGCAGCCGTTCCGGTTCCAATCCCAACCCTTCCATCACCTTCTTCAGCACCGCATACCTGCGCCTGGCATAGTAGTTGCCCTTGCCGTAGTGGCAGTCACCGGGATGACAGCCTGCTACCAATATGCCGTCCGCCCCCTCAAAGAACGTGGTGAGGAGAAGGTTATGGTCCACCCTGCTGGAGCACATCACCCTGATAACGGTGAGCGCCGGCGATATCTCGAGCTTGGTCGAACCCGCGAGATCTGCCGCGGCGTATGTACACCAGTTGCAGAGAAAACCCACTATCTTCGGCGTGAATTCCCTCTCTTGCTGTTTCTCAGTCATCTTCCTGCATCTTTCTCAACAACAGGGCCCGGAAACGGGGACGGCATGGCCTTCTAAAAGCGCGCCACTCCGTGGTGCCCGTCACTTGCTGCCGTCCTCCGGCCCATACCCGGCTTATGTCCGGCCTGTATCCGGCCTGTATCCGGCTCATAAATGACCCGGGCTAGAGCTGGATCTGCGCCGTATGCTTCCCTGTTCCATCCGACGAAAGCATGAGCAAGACCTTGCCGGTCTTCTCACACCACGCCTTCATGTCGGTAGGGAAAGACGGACAGTCCGCCAATACCTCTATGATGTCGCCCGGCTGCATGCTCGCCATCTTCACGACGACCTTCAGAATAGGCTGCGGGCACTTCAATCCCAAACAATCGAGTTGTTCTGTTGCCATTGTCTCTCTCCTTCTCTCTATATCCGTTCCGCTTAAAACGAAAGCGTCAGTCCGGCACCGTCGGCCGCACCCACAAAGGTGGTCGCGCCAACAACCTCGGCGCCTTTCCTGAGGTCCTCTTCTCCGAAGCCGTGCACCGCAAAGGCGAGCTCGCAGACCAGGAACCTCGCGTTCAGCATCTCGAGGCCTTCTATCATCTCCATGAGGTCGGGCAGGTTCTTGGCCTCCTCATTCAGCTTCTCGAGCGCTCCCTTCACCATCGCGGGCGCCCCGCCCGGGGTGAAGAAGAGTATGACCTCGTCACCGCTCGCAGCCGCCGAGACAGCTATGGTGACGGCGGGAAAGATATTCTTTCCCTCGGCACCGTTAATCGTGATTGCCGTTTTTGCCATTTCTGCTATCTCCCTTCCTGGCCGGTTCAGTCCTTCGCTTCGACCGCGTTGCCCGCATCGGCGGACCACTCGTACAGCGCACCGTCATATACCCTGACTCTGGGATAATCCAGGATCGAGGTCAAGGCCAGGTAGATGATTCCCGCACGTACGCTTGTCTCGCAGTAGATGACCACGTCCTTATCCGGGGTGATCTTCGCCAAGGAGAAGACCTTGGCCAGGTCGTCTTTCGACTTCAGTGTGCCGTCCTCATTCAGGACTTCCACATAGTCCAGGCGGACCGAGCCGGGGATATGTCCCTTTCGCTTCGTCTCGCCCTTCTTGCCATTATACTCGTCTTCATCCCTGGCATCGATCAGAACAAAACCCTCTTTGCCCAGACCGGATTTCACATAGTCGATCGAAGCGTAGATCGATTCCACCGGAGAAGCAACGAACTCGGCCGGCGTGATCTCAGCCACATCCTTGGTCACCGACTTTCGTCCCTTCCGCCACATCTTCATGTTCCCGTCGAGCAACCGGACATCCTCGGCCCCCATATACTTGAGGATCCAGTAGATGCGCCCCGCGAACTTGGTCTTGCCGCTGTCGTAGACGACGACCGTCTCATCGGCGCTGATGCCCAGGCCTCCAAGTACTTCCGCGATTTCCTCCGGGCTTTTTAGAATGGCCTGGATGTCGCCAGCCTTATAGAGATCCTTGTGCCAGAGATTGACCGCGCCGGGGATATGCACTTTCGCATAGTCCTTGGGTATCCTCGCCGACACCACTACCACATCGCCCTTTTCCATCATCTCTGACAGTTCACTCACGGAGACGAGCTGGGCGAGCGCAGCCTGCGAAACAAGAAGTGATATGACGAGAACAGCCGCGTACCGGCTAAACTTTTTCACATCAGGCCTCCTTCCTTTCGGATTGCGAACACTGTGACCGCTCGACACTTACTGGATCTTCACCTGCATCTGGACAAGGAACTGATCATTATTATATGCAGGCACGAAATCCTCTATCTTTCGTATGTAGTTGACCTGGAGCCTTGTCCAGTCATTCATGAAGTAGTTGAGCCCGTAGGTCCAGGAATGCCACATGTCATCCTCAACCTCGGTGTCCGGATCATACCGTTCGTACTTCAGGACCGGCTCGAGGTTCCAATCCGTCGTGTAGAGCATCGTGACGAAGAAGCCATCGCTCTCGGTAGATCCCTCCACGAGCACCGGATCGCCGCCGCAACCGCCGCCTTCCCAATGGGCCCCTTCATCCTTGCCGTATATATACTCACCCTGGGCGAGGAAGTCCTTGTAGCGGACCTCGAAGTCGCCGCCATACCTCGTCCTGGTGGCATCCGGATCATCCTCCTCCTCACCCTTGGAGCTGCCGGATGCAAACCCGGCGCCGAGGGTCAGGCACTCGACCGGTGTAGGGAACGGGAGAAGGCGCAACGCAGGGAGAGCATCATAGATCACGCGGCCGACGATATCCTTATCCTTGTTATCGTCTCTTGAATTCCTCCCCGACCCGTTCATCACGGCGAAGCGGTAGTCAAGCCCCTCGGTAATGCTCCCAAGAGCCATTATGCCCATGTCCCTGTCCAGCACCAGCTTGTTGACGACCATCGACCGTCTTATCGTATGAAGCCCGGAACAGGCGGTGTTTCGCTCCATGCTGAAAGGATGCTTGAACTGCCCGAATGAGATATTGGCATATGACAGACGCGTGTAGGTGAGGAACGCGTCAAGCATGTACGGGGGCTCACCAGCCATGAATGGGCTGAACTCCATCACGAAGTAATAGCTGATATCGTAGGGGACGTCACCGACGACCCCCAGTCTCGCCCTCAAGAAAGAGAACGTAAGCTCTTCCTGGTCGGAATCGGGATTCGGATAATACTCGAACTGCGGCTGAATAAAGCCTACGACATTGACGCCTTCCTCGGATCCCCCTCCCATGCATCCCTGTCCAAAAGCTGCTGCAGGAAGAAGCAGCATTGCGATCAGCAGCCAGAGCCACGAATCCCTCATCTTCAATCTCCTTTCGACAGGGGATCTCAGGCCTTCAGACTCCCCTGTACCTGCGGTTAGAACCATACTATCCGGTTAAATCTCTTGACCGGCAATCGCCGGCCTTCACCGGCCAGTCTCCCTACCTAGCCGTCCAGGCCAGCGTCGTGGTTTCGTAGTCGTAATCAGCCGAGGCGGTCCACTTGTGTGCAGTCAGCTCGCTGTAGATGAGCGCATTAGTCCCGAACTTGAGGCTCTTGGCGTCATATCCCAGGATGGTCAGGTACGCCGTGACCATCGATGAGGTCTGACCGGTCCAGCAGTAGCTGACGACGGTCTCGTCCGGGTCATAGTACATAAACTCATTGTCCTCGAGACTGAGAGGTAAGATCCTGTATGCACCGTCGATGATCCCGTATGTCGTGACATCATCGGCTTCGAAGTAGTTGTTTATGAAATAGTTGCCGGGTGTCTCAAGAACGTCCCCAGCTGGTTCTCCCTTGAAGCCACCGGAGAGCATGGCATCAACTCGTTCGGCGAGAATGCCCGCCCCTTCGGTCTCGATGGTAACCAGGAGGGGATACTCATGGCCGACAGACGCCGGGGCAGGACCATCCACCCAATTGGCGTGACCCACGGCGATGCTTCCCGTATTGGGAGTCCACAGGTCGAAGTCCCCGTTCCAGGAGCTCATGCCCCACTTCAGCACCTTGGCATCCTCATATCCGCTCAGGCGGAGAGCCATCACCGCATGACCCGCAACCTGACCGGTGAGACAGACGACCACTATGGGCTTCCCGCCGCTCTGGCCGGCGAAGTCAAGGATGTCGTCCAGCTCGGCATTCACGGCGCCTGGGATATGCCCCGTGTCATACACGTCTTCCTCACGGATATCTATTATGTAGAATAATGAGGGATCTGGCTCCACATCAACTGCAAGTATGGTCCAACTGCTGAGAATGTCGGGAAGGTCAAGATTATTGGCTATAAGATACGTTCTCAGGGTGGCGAAACTGCCCTCCCCGACCGGTGGCGCATTCGTGTTTTCGGAGCATCCGGCCAGGATCGTGGCCGCCAGGGCCAACAAGATCAGGAAATATCTGGTCGTGCTTTTCATCTTAATCTCCTCTTAAATACCTCTTAAGTACCTTGCCGTGGACTCATCGAGTCCCTGGTTTGTAATCAGTTGGTTACGGCCGGCCCTCCTCGCTTGAAGACGGCCACCGCAGGAACTCTAGTCTTCCCCCCTTCCTCATCTTGCAATCCACCGCTCTACCAATACCTCATTCTCTTCACAATATTCATTTGTCATCCGTCCGACCATCCGGCCGGTCCATCAGCCTCCGCAGCCGCCTTCTTCCTCCACCTCTTCCACTTCAACGGCGTCGGGGCCCTCCGTCCAGACCACCCATCCCCCGTAGAGATGCCTCACATTGCTATAGCCGAGCTTCACCAACGACTCCGCCGCAAGCACCCCGCGCTCGATCTTGTGCCCGTACAGGATCATGGCTTCGTCCTTCTCGGGCACGAACAGGCCTTCGCTGTCCCAGTACTTCGCACTGGCGATCTTTGACTCCAAAACCCCGCGCGGGATATTGATCGCGCCGGGGATGCTGCCCTCATCGAACTCATCAGGTTCGCGTACGTCGATGATGGTAAAGTACTCATCGCTATCCATCAGTACATTGAATTCCTCGATATCTATCTGGTTTACTCCCACCTTCGCCTTGGCGACCATCTCCTTGGCATCCGCGCACGCCGCGGGACCTCTACCCTCGATCCCCGAACCTCCACACCCGGCAAGCGCTGCAAGAAGAGCCAGCAACGATATGAGTGAAAGTACTCTCATCATTCTCACCTCACCTTATACGG
Source organism: Candidatus Eiseniibacteriota bacterium (assembly GCA_030622265.1). GTDB lineage: Bacteria > Arandabacterota > Arandabacteria > Arandabacterales > Arandabacteraceae > JAUVJV01. Next base: position 1,510 of record JAUXGG010000006.1, on the reverse strand, counting down.
CGGAGAACCTGCCGGTCCGCTCGTTCCATTTGACAAACACATACCAGAGGACGATCAGGATCAGGAACACAAGAACCGCTCCCCAGTACCCGAACCAGTCGGGAAGAAACACTTTCTGCTGGGCCCAGTCCGGAAGGATATGAGTGAACCCCGGAACTATGAACTTTTTCGAAAGGGGGGCAAACAGCATGAACCCGAGTGCCGCGAACCAGAGTTTGACCTGTCCCTCTCCGGCCCGCCATATGGTACCTATGGCGCATCCCCCGGCCACGGTCATCCCGAGGCCGAAGATCGTTCCGCCGATCAAGGCCTTGACCCAGAAATGCGGGTAGACCCAGGTCATGGCCAGAGCCCTGGCCGCACCCGGCGTTGAAGTGCCCACACCCATGTACTTGATCACGGTGAACCCGAATATCCCAACGACCAGCGCAACCATCACCCCGAGCGCGGCTTCGGATTCGCCTGTCATGAACGGTTCCCTGAAAGCTCTCACAATGCAGAACCGGGAACGCTGGAGAATGATCCCGATCACAAGGCCAATAATCGCGAACATGGCAAGGATGTTGTTATCCTGGAAATGCCGTCCGAAAGCAATGAGCAGGAATACCACCAGGATGACTCCCAGCACCGGTTGCCATATGCCGCGGCGTCCCTTTGCCGCCAGCAGGTTATAACTCTTGCCCGCGCTCATCTTGGGCAGGTTCTCCATTTCCCAGAACAGATAGCGCAGGGCGATATAAGTCCCCACGAGAAAGCCTATCGCCAGGATGATGGCCCCACCGGAGAGCGCCGCCCACCCGCTTAAGAATCCGCCGATCGTGCAGCCGATTCCCAGGGTCGCGCCGAGCGCCATGAGAACGCCGCCCACGAACCCTTTGAGCATCTCTCCCGGGGGAGGTATGCGCAGCGCAAACTCCCGCCCCATCAGCGCTCCCGCAAACGCGCCGAGCAGGGTAAGAAGCCCCAGGAGGCCGTACGTGTGAGATAGGACGGGTTTCAGGTTGGGGAGGTCGATCACCTTGAGCATACTATAGATGTTCTCTCCCCAGTTTATGTATGTACCACTTCCACCCCACGGAGATTTTACGAGGAACAGACAGACATTGAGCAAGGCCAGCAAGATACCTGCGGCCCACATGGGCCAGGTCTTGCCGAAGAATGTGCCCCACAACTGGCGCCAGGCTCCCTTTTCATCGTTTCCCATTGAAGATCTCCTTCTCGAAGTGAGCAATGCCCGATCTTGCTAGACCAGGTAGTCTCCCAGGGTCATGACTTACGGATATAGAACTTGTACACGCCCCCATCTTCTTCGAACCCAAGGAACTCGTTTCCGGTCTTCTCGCACCAGCCGGGAATGTCTCCCTTGGAACCCGGATCGGTGCCCAGAAGCTCCAGAACCTGCCCACTATCCACGCCCTTCATCTCCTTGGCAAGCTTCAGGATGGGCATCGGACAGGAAAGGCCCTGGCAGTCCAGCGTCTTGTCAACGTTGACATCCATTCCTTACCTC
>JAUXGG010000054.1 GCA_030622265.1 Candidatus Eiseniibacteriota bacterium | reverse complement strand
GACATCATTCTCACTGTGCCCGAGCGTGATGGTCTCATAAGCCATCTCGTAGCGCGACGGAGACCAGGTGCTCTGGTCAGGCCAGTAAATCGGCTGGTGCATATGCCAGAGGTAGGTAGTGTGAACAGGGGCGGCCATAGGGCCCGTCACCGTTGCCGGGAGAGTCATAGTAAGGATGCAGACGGTCAGGATGCACGTGAGTCTGATCCGCCCGGGGCCGCTGATCCAGATATTGGTTCGTGTCAATTTCATCAACTTGTTTGAAATATCCCGCATTTCTTCCCTCTTGCTTGTAGGTGCGTCTCCGACATGAGGGGTTGCCGTACCGCAAAGCCTCCGGAATACCGATGTTTACTGGTTTTGCTCTATTCCTCTCCTTTCTAACTTTACCACATCCTGGGGTGTAGTTCAAATGGAGCGAAACTCAACATTTGCTGTATATGCATGAAAGGATTGTGATAGAATCAGAATAGCAGAGAGTCAGAGTGCCATGGAATGCCCAGGATGCAAAGCGCCAATTTCGGATGACAGCCGCTTCTGCAGGCTGTGCGGCACCGTTATTGCGCCCAAAAACGTGGCTCCTGATGATTCTACCCACCGCTTCCACCCCGCCCACAAGCTGGCCAGGGGGAGCAGCTTTCTCGGCCGCTACCGTATAGCCGGGGAGCTCGGAAGAGGTGGAATGGGTATCGTCTATAAGGCGGAGGACACCAAGCTCAGGCGTAACGTGGCCCTCAAGTTCCTGCCCCCTGAGTACACGCGCGATGCCGAGGCCAAGGAGCGCTTCATACACGAGGCCCAGGCCGCATCCTCCCTGGAACATCCCAATATCTGCTCCATCCACGAGATAGAGGAAACCCGGGACGGCCAGATGTACATCTCCATGGGCTGCTATGACGGGGACACGCTTCAGAAGCTCATCCGCGAAGGCCCTGTAGACGTCGGCGAGGTGGCTGACCTGGGAATTCAAGTGGCCCAGGGGCTTCAGGAGGCCCACGACAAGGGGATAGTCCACCGCGACATCAAACCCAGCAATATCATTGTCACAGGTAAGGGAAGAGTCAAGGTGATGGACTTCGGCCTCGCCAAGCTCGCCGGGCAAACCAGGATTACCAAGGCAGGCACCGCCATGGGCACGGTCTCTTATATGTCTCCCGAACAGGCCCGGGGCGAGGATGTCGATACCAGGACCGACATCTGGTCGCTGGGAGTGGTTCTTTATGAACTGGTTACCGGCCAGCCTCCCTTCAAGGGCGAGTACGACCAGGCGGTCATCTACTCGATACTCAATGAAGATCCCAAACCCATCTCCGAGGTGACTCCGCATATCCCGCACGGGTTCGAGGAAATCATTGCCAGGTGCCTGGAGAAGGATGCTACATCGCGGTATCAGTCGGTGGCCGAACTCGAGACCGACCTTGGACGATGGCGGGAGGAATCCGGTTTATGTAAGCCTTCACGGTATGGCCGCCGGAGGTCATTTCGGGAGTCATTTACCGGGTCGCTCCTCAGAGTGGGCATTCCGGTTGCCATTGCCGTACTGGTCACGCTTCTCGTGACCGTGATTCCCCCCAGCCGGGATGCGATCAGGAACCTGATTGGTGCCGGGGCGCCTCCAGCCGCAATGAGAGTTGCCCTCTTGCCGTGCTCTATAAAGGAAGAGAACAGCGACCGCAGGGCCTTCTGTGACGGCCTGGTCTTGATGCTGACGGATCAGCTTGAAGGAATGCGAAGTCTTCCAGAGGGATTCTCAGTCGTACCGGCGGAGGATATCCGCAAATCCAAGTCCAGCACTCTGACCGATGCAAGGGTTAATCATAGGGCGAACGTTGTGTTGCGAGGGAACTTCGAGTGGATCGGTGGGAAAATCGGGCTGGCCATGTCCCGAAGTGACGTGGGAGTTGAATACGAGAATGGCCGGGAAAGCGAGATCCTGAAACAAAGGGGTTCCATCAGGCTCTCAGACCCCATCGCCAACCTGGCCACGTGGCAGGATTCGCTGGTCCTTAAGGTGCTGCACTTGCTTGATGTACAACCTGAACACCAGCAGGTCAGGGCCCTGGTCGAAGGGCATACGGGCATCCCCGGCGCGTTCGGCCACTATCTTGAAGGCCAGGGATACCTCTATCCGTACAAGGCCGATCAGGATATCGATCAGGCAATAGATGCCTTCATCAGCGCGACTACTGAGGATCCTGCCTACGAGAAGGCCCACTACGGCCTTGGTAGAGCCTATAGCTGGAAGTACTGGAACACTAAGGGCATGAAATGGCGGGATCTTGCAGTCAGCTCTGGACGCCGCGCTCTCGAGATCAACAATGAATCTATCCCGGCCCACCTTCTCCTCGGTAGGATCTACCTTAATTCAAGAGATTATGAAGAGGCCTCAGAGATATTGATTGCTGCCGTTGAGCTGGATTCGCTGAATGTCACAGCCCATGAGGACCTGGCAGCGGCATACAGAGGCATGGGCGATTATGAGAAGGCCGAAGAAACATACCTGAGAACAATAGAGCTGAATCCCGAGCCCTACTCTACCCATGTCAATCTTGGCTACACGTACTATGTCCAGTCAAAATACGAGGAGGCTATCGAGCCCTTCAAGAGAGCCATCGAGCTTGTGCCGGGCGAGGCCAATACGTACAACTACCTGGGAGCAGTCTACAACGAACTGGAGATGTGGCCCGAGGCAACGAAGATGTTTGAGCAGAGCCTTGCAATCGATTCAACCTCATCAATAGTCATATCCAACCTGGGAACGCTTTACTTCAATCAGGCACGCTATGCCGATGCGGAGCAGGTGTACCGGAGGGCGCTCAGCATGTCAGACGAAAAGTACAAGATCTGGGCTCACCTTGCGGAGGGTCAATACTGGAATCCTGAGGGCAGGGAGGAGTCCCTGGAGAACTTCAGGCGTGCTGTTGAGATGGCTGAGGCCAGGCTTGAAACAGATAAACTGAATACTGTTCTGCTGTCCGATCTGGCAAGCTACTATGAAAAGATGGGCCATGACGATCGAGCCCACGAGTTTCTGGATACAGCGGTTGGCCTTGACCCACAGGACATAGATGTTATAATTCACATTGCAGAGACCTACGAGATGTTGGGCGTGCGGGGAACAGCGCTCGCCTGGTTAACCAGGGCCTTCGAGCATGGGGCCCTGCCGGCCAGAATCGAGCGCTATCCGGGTTTAAGCCAGCTGCGAGCAGATTCACGGTATGAGAAGTTGATAGAGGGATGAGCCCTCGTGGCGTGTGTCGTGATGGGTTCATTCGGGCACGCAAACCGCAGGAGGTGAGAACATGAGTCCGCATGTACCAAGGCAACACACGGTGGTCATTCTGAAGCGAGGAGACAAAGCCATAGTATGGCCGCCGTATCTGGTAGTATGGCCGGAAGACTACGTCACGTTCAGCACCGTTGGCGTATCTGCGAAAATCGAGTTTCCCAACTCTGCCGCTTTCATGGGGGCGGACAAAAACCATCAGCCTACTTCAGAAAAGCCAAGCTGGAAGGCGGTTGTGGAGTCGGCGACTGGCATAGAAGGTGTTATCAGGATGAAAAAGGACGAGACCTACCGGGTGAGGCTCGCCGACGGGGAAGTCGCCATGGCCAGCTACAGGGTGGGGAGAGAAGAGACTCCGGAGAAGGGAAAGAACATTATCTTCGGTAACAACACCCAGGTCTATGCGTATTCCGTGTTTTGCGAGGAGATCAATGACTTCGCCGAAGGGAACTCATCCCCGGTGATGATAATCGAGCCGCCGCCGGTAGGGGGAGGCTAGACAAGAAACCACACTCGGTTTCTTTAAGATGAATATGGGAGTTGCCGGGCTCGGCTACAGGTGAGGAGGAGGTTCCGACCGGATTTGCAGCCTTCGGGCAACGGGGCGGGGGAGTATGTCCTTGTGCAATGCCGAGGAGCCGTTATTCTCAGTGGTGATTGGTGGTAGATGGAAGAGAACAACAGGATCGAAAAGCTCAAATCCGAGAACGAGCGCCTGAGGATCGCGCTTGAGGAGCTTAGAATCCTCAACGAGATCGCGACGGCCATAAGCTCCACCCTCTCGCTGGAGCAGGTCATGGAGCTGATGATCAAGAAGTGCATCAAGCATCTCAAGACCGAACAATGCGCCATCATGCTCCTTGACCCCGAGGACAAGAAGCGCCCCTTCCATACCATGATACGGAAGGCGGATTCCTCGCAAGCCATGCTTCCTTACCGGCTGGATGTTCAGCTGATGGGCTGGATGCTCAAGAACCGGAAGCCGCTCCTGATCAATGACTTTTCCGAGTTCAACCAGATACGGCTTTCGCCCAAGGACAGCGGCGGGATCAAGAGCGTCCTGGCGGCTCCTCTTCTGCTCAAGGGTCACATGATCGGGTCGCTCAACGTCTTTAACAAGCGAAGCCCCGGCGGATTCACCGAGGCGGACACGCGCCTGCTGGCCATCATCGCGACCGAATCGGCCCAGGTGATCGAGAACGCGCGCCTTTACGAAGAGGAGCAGGCCCTCATGTGCATGCAGGATGAGATGAGGATCGCTCATAAGATCCAGACCGACCTGCTGCCGAAATCTCCCCCGACCGTTATCGGCTATGACATCGCCGGGGCCAGCATCCCCGCCACGCTGGTGGGAGGAGACTACTTCGACTTCATCAAGATCGACGAGCACAGATTGGCGTTGTGCCTGGGTGATGTGTCGGGCAAGGGTATGCCCGCCGCGCTGCTGATGGCGAATGTCCAGGCGACGCTCCGCAGCCAGGCGATAAGCTGCGGGAGGCCGTGCGACTGCCTGGCCAGGTCCAATATGCTCCTGCTTGCAAGCACCGACCTGGAGCGCTATACCACTCTCTTCTATGGCGTGCTGGACACCCGGGAGCATACTCTGGACTACTGCAATGCGGGTCATAACCATCCCTTCGTATTCCGGAAGGACGGTGAACCTGAGCGACTCAAGGTCGGGGGAACGGTCGTGGGTTGCTTCGGCGCTACGGATTACTCGGACGATAAAGTCGCGATGCAGCCGGGTGATGTGCTGCTGATATACTCCGACGGGGTAACCGAGGCGCTTGATGACCGGGGCGAGGAATTTGGCGAGTCGAGACTTGCGGATGTCATGCTCTCCAGCCTCGATGATCCTGCCGAAAGTCTCCTGCTCAGGCTCATCGAGGCGGCCAGGGCGCACGCGGGACAGGCGGCGCCGGGGGATGACATGACCGTGGTTGTAGTTAAGCGGGAGAGCTGAGGCCGTCCGGTGCATCTGATACAGCTCTTGATTTTCTGAAACCCCGGGCGTAGGTTATCCATACTTATCCCATATCATACTTCTGAAGCAGACGCGCTATTTGCTGTCGCTTTGAAAAGGATTGCTGCCGATGATGCCCAAAAGTGTGGCTCACCGGGAAAGGACCGGGCTGGATATGGCCAAGACAATAGACATAGGCAGGGTCAGGAACATCGGTTTGACGGCGCACATCGATGCCGGCAAGACCACTGTCAGCGAGAGGATTCTCTTCTTCACCGGCAAGAGCCACAAGATGGGAGAGGTTCATGACGGTGAGGCCACAATGGACTGGATGATCCAGGAGCAGGAACGCGGCACCACCATCACCTCCGCCGCCACAACCGCCTACTGGAAAGACCATCGCGTCAACATAATCGATACCCCCGGCCACGTGGATTTCACCGCCGAGGTGGAGCGGTCGCTGCGGGTGCTGGACGGGACGGTCGCCCTCTTCTGCGCCGTCGGAGGCGTCCAGCCCCAGTCGGAGAAGGTGTGGCGCCAGGCTGAGAAGTACCAGGTGCCCCGCATCGCATTCATAAACAAGATGGATCGTTCCGGCGCGGACTTCGAAGCCGTGGTCAAGGAGATCAAGGATACCCTCGGTGCCAATGCGGTTCCGGTGGTTATCCCGATCGGTGCAGAGGCTGCTTTCGAGGGAATCATCGACCTTGTGGACATGAAAGCCGTTTACTACGACAACACCCCGGAGGGGGTGATGATCAGGGAGGAGCCGATCCCGGATAACCTGCTTGAAAAAGCGCGTGAAGCCGAACGGGTTATGATAGAGCGCATCAGCGAAGAGGACGACAACCTGATGGAGAAATTCATCGAAGGCGAAACCCCCGGTCGCGACGAGGCGGTCCGGGCTATGCGCAAGGCGACCATCGAAGGCCGTATCATCCCGGTGCTCTGCGGCGCCGCCTTGAGAAACAAGGGAGTCCGCCGGCTGCTCGATGCCATCATAGATTATCTACCGTCTCCCATAGACCTGCCTCCAGGGATCGGGACGCGTGATGAAGAGGGAGAGGAGATCTTAAGACAGCCAAGCGATGACGCTCCACTGGCGGCCATCGCCTTTAAGATCCAGGCTGACAAGCACATGGGAAAGCTAACATATGTTCGTGTGTATTCGGGCATTCTCAAGGCGGGGGACGTCATATATAACTCCAGCCGCGACGTGAAACAGCGCGTGGGCAGGCTTTTCGAGATGCATGCCAACAAGAGAGAGTCGGTAGGCGCGCTGCATGCCGGCGATGTGGGAGCAGCCGTGGGCCTGTCCGACACGCAGACCGGTGACACGATATGTAATGAGGATCATCCTATCGTGCTGGAGACGATCGAATTCCCCGCCCCGGTCATAGATGTTGCCGTTAAGCCTGAGAGCCGGCCCGACAGTGACAAGCTGGGCAGGGCCCTTGCCCGGCTTGCCGAAGAGGACCCGACCTTCGTGGTCAAGACCAATCCCGAAACCAGCGAAGTGATCATCTCCGGAATGGGAGAGCTTCATATCGAGGTTATTACCGACCGGCTGAAGCGTGAATTCGGTGTCGGCGTACTCGTGGGCAAGCCGCAGGTCGCCTACAGGGAGACCCTGCTGGGCTCGATTAAGCACAGCTACAAGCATGCCAAACAGACCGGCGGACACGGTCAATACGCCCATGTGGTGATGCAGGTGGAGCCGGCGGTGCCGGGTTCCGGATTTCACTTCGAGAACAAGGTAGTGGGCGGGCGGATTCCGCGGGAGTTCATCCCGGCGGTGGAGCGCGGGGTAGTCGATGCTATGACCGAGGGCCCGTACGCGGGTTATCCCATGGTGGACATCCGGGTGATGCTGCTCGATGGATCCGCGCATGATGTTGATTCCTCAGAGCACGCTTTCCGCTTGTGTGCCTCGGCCGGATTCCGGGAAGCCTGCAAAAAGGCGGGGCTGGAGCTTCTGGAACCCATCATGGATGTCGAGGTGGTCGGTCCCGATGACTACACGGGCGCTGTTACTTCCAGCATCTGCTCCAGGCGCGGCAAGATAGTCCGCATGGAGGCCAAGGGAAAGACCGCGATCCTCGGCTCCCGGGTACCGCTTGCCGAAATGTTCGGCTACGCCTCGGAGATCCGGAACATAACAAGCGGACGCGCCGAGTTCTCGATGCACTTCTACCGTTACGAGGCTGTGCCCTACTCGATCGCCGAGGAGATAGTCAACGAGCGGCGTGAGGCCGGGAAAGGGGCGTGATCCCATGGCGCTCGAGGTCGTGGAGGTCAGCCTGGACCGGCTCGAGGACTATGCCGGTGTTCCCATATCTTTCCAGGTAGAATCCATCTTGAAGATCGACCTCGTCGATAGCGGGTTGGGTGGGGCCACCTTAGGGGAGGTTCCGATCAAGCCCGCATACCTTAAGGATTACGACGCCGGCGAAGAAAGGGGCCCGCGGCGCTGGCCGGAGAAATTCGATCTGGCCAAGTTCGCGTTCTTCCTGGCTCTTGACGGAGACCGCCCGGTGGGTGCCGCCGCCGCGATATGGCCGTTCTCTGGGATATCAGGGTCCGTCCCGACGTTATGCTCGTCTGGTACCTCAACCTCTAAAATGGGAACAAAGAATTGGGGACAGACACCTATTTCGAAACGTGAAATAGATGTCTGAATAGAAAGGGGACAGCGCCCTTTTCCGAAGTGGAAAGGGCGCTGTCCCCTATTTGTTCTCTTTCTGTTCTATGCCGCTTCGGTCTGCTTGAAAAGGTGGACGTCACTCTGCGGGAAGGGTATGGAAATGCCGGCTTTCTCAAGGTTCACCTTGCCCTTCTCCATGGTGTCGAAGTAGACACCCCAGTAATCGCCCGGCTTAGTCCAGGG
>JAUXGG010000156.1 GCA_030622265.1 Candidatus Eiseniibacteriota bacterium | reverse complement strand
CATCGACGATCAACACGCGCATATGGAATCTCCTCGCAGGGCCATACCTTATTATCGGCACCTTTGGTCGCGAGCTTTAGAGAATCGGCAGGTACTTGTCCAGCTCGTACTGGGTTACCTGTATCCTGTAATTGTCCCACTCGATCCGCTTGTTCTCGAGGAACTTCCTAAAGAGGGCGTCGCCGAAGGTGTCCTTGACGAGCTCGCTGGTGGCGGTTGCCTCGATTGCGGCATACAGGCTGTCCGGCAGGCAGGCTATGCCGTGCGACTCGCGCTCTTCCTCACTCAGGAGATAGACATCGAGTTCCACGGGGTCCGGGAACTTGTAATGCTTTTCGGTCCCCGCCATCCCGGCGCGGAGCATCACAGCCAGGGCGAGATACGGATTGCATGCCGGATCGGGACACCTGAGCTCGACCCGTCTCGGCTCCTCCTTGTCGGGCTTGTCGAAGGGGACTCTCACCAGGGCGGACCGGTTCCGGCTGCCCCAGCAGATGTAGGCCGGGGCTTCGAAACCGGGCACGAGCCTTTTATAGGAGTTAACCCACTGGTTGGTCACCGATACGATCTCCTCGGAGTGCTTGAGCAACCCGGCAATGAACTGCTTGGCCAGATCGGAAAGGCGGTGCTCATCCTTGCGGCGGAAGAAGGCGTTCCTCTTGCCCCGGAAAAGCGACATGTGAAGATGCATCCCGCTGCCGTTCTCATCCCGCAGGGGCTTGGGCATGAAGGTGGCGTAGACGCCGTTCTGCCGCGCGACCTGCTTTATGACCAGCCGTGATGTCATTATCGCGTCGGCCATCTTCAAGGCCTCATCGAAGCGCAGGTCCAGCTCATGCTGGCTGGTGGCCACCTCATGGTGACTCGCATGCATGCGGATGCCCATGGCTTCCAGGGCGACTACGGTTTGCTCCCGGAGTTCGGTGCCCACGTCGAGGGGCGTAAGATCAAAGTAGCCTCCCGCATCGAGCACCTGGGGAGAGTGGGCGTCGGAGAAATAGAAGTACTCCAGCTCCGGACCGACATAGGCAGTGTATCCCTTCTTCTTCAGCATCCCCAGAGTGCGCTTGAGAATGTACCTGGGATCTCCCTCATAAGGGTTGAGATCTGTGTCCACCACGTCACAGATCAACCGGGCGACCGGGATGCCGTCCTGGGCCCAGGGCAGGATCTGGAAGGTCGAGGGATCCGGCAGCACCACGAGGTCGCTCTCGTAGATTCTCGCGAAGCCTTCAACAGATGAGCCATCGAAGCTCATGCCTTCTTCAAGTACCGCTTTCAGTTCCGATGCAGGCACGCTGATGCTCTTGATCTGCCCAAGGATATCGGTAAACCAGAGCTGTATGAATCTGACGCCGTGCTTCCTGGCCTCTCGCAACGCTTTCTTTTTCTCCACCGTGCTCATCTGAACCCTCACTCTCCTTAGGCTATATCTGTTTATCGGCAGGCGAACCGCCCCGCGGAAGTCCATAATCGGGACCGGCCTGGTTCCATTACCTGGTGGCAGATTGCCTCGATTGGGGGCTGGTGTCAACACCAGAAGAGGGGACAGCGCCCTTATTTCTCAAGAAGAAGCGTGGCGCACCCGTCTTTGAACATCAGTCTATTTTCTAGTGGTCGTGGCCGCCGTGGTCGTGGCCGCTGTGATCGTGCTCGCTGTGATCGTGCTCGCCCCCCAAGGCCGTAACTCGCGCATGTCTTGTGCCGATGGCCCCGCAGCCCTCAACCGAAAGCACGGGCGAGCCGGCCGCCGGCGTGTAGTCCATCTCAGACAGCATCTTAAAGGCCGGGTCCACGGAGATATTATCCCGGAGCTCCGAAGCCTTCTCCGCCGTTCCGCCGTAATCGTTGTCGTTTCCCCAAATATTGCAGCAGGACATCATTACCCTGGCGGCTTCCCCCTGGGCGAAAATCGCGGAACCTCCCGAGTTATCGGCGATGATTGAGCGGTCAATGATTGGAGACGATCCCTCCAGAACAGTCAGGGCGGCCCCGTGCTCGGCATGGTTGTCGACGATCGTCGAATTCACGATCAGGGGAGAGGAACCCAGCATGCAGTAGATACCGGCGCCTCTCTCGGCCTCGTTCCCGGCGATCAGGGTGTGGCGGATGATCGGTGAGGAAGAGAGGCAGAATATGCCCGCCCCGTAGGCAGCGGTATTGGAGTGGATGATGAGGTTCTTAAGCAGGGGAGATGATCCGTTCCTCAAGACCAGTCCCGCCCCGTATTTGCCCGAGCCGCCGGTTATGACGAATCCGTCGAACACCGTTGTGGTGTCCTCCCTGAAGCCTCCCGAAACGGCGGCAGCGTGTCCGGCGGCATCTATAACACTCGGCGTGGCTTCCAGATCTCTGAGCGCGAAGTCATCATCCCAGCTCCCGAGAATAGTGATACCCCCGCGCAGCACGACGTGCTCGTGGTAATGGCCTCCGGCAGCGAAGACCGTGTCTCCGGGCATGGCATGCCGCAGTGCGGCGTCAATAGTCGGCATGTCGCCGGTGCCATCCGGCTTAATGTACCAGTTCCGGTTCGTGATCGCTGCCGCTGTAGCGGGGTCGTCGCCCTTCAGGCCCCCCGCACCGCCCCGGAGTACGATCATGGCCTCGGAGATCTCCGGCGCGACCTGATTGCAGTCCAGAATTGCCACGACCCCATCGTTGCGAGTGGGCAGGACATCGATTATTCCCGGAGAGGACACCGTTAAGGTAAGCCAGCCTATGAGAAGCGGAGTGCTGTCACCGATGCATCCGTTCCAGATGATAGCGGCCTGGTCACCGGGATTGGAGATTTTCCCTATGTTCAGGTCGCCGCAGTCCGTCCAGCGGCCGGTGCCCCAGGCTTCGGGCCAGCTCATGGCAAGCGAGAAGCCCTTGGCCTCGGTAAAGTTGTAGAGGATGATCAGCGCGTCTACCTCGCCCACCCCGCCGTAAGTGGTGTTGACATCCTCGAGCTCCGGAAGAGGCCCGGACGTCGTGCAGTTACGCATCGCACTTTTTTCCAGGTGTACCGCTACAACCGGCAGCCTTACTTCAGCAGCCAGCGCACTTGCCGGTACCAGCGTACTTGCCAAAACCAATGTAAGGACAACCGCACAGATCGTGATCTTCATGTCTTTGCTCCTGTCCGCGGCGAGAATTCGCTTTAGCTCCGTCGGTGAATCACTTATCCTACGGTAACGGATTTCCAGTATCGTGGGTAAGCTAATTATGGAGCCATGCGAAATCAACCGTGAAGCCACTCTCAGGCGCCTCCTTGCGGGCACGTTCCTGATTCCAGTGGTGCTCGCCGTCGGGGCCTGTGGCCCCAGTATTCCGAGCGGGTCCTATCCCAGCGGAAACCCGGTTGAGATCATCGAGAATTCACCGAGGATCTACCATATCGTGTTCGAGGAATTCGCGGACTCTATCGAGACCGACCGTGCTGCGGCGTTTCTCATGTGGGATTACAGGAGTGCAGGCCTGGCCGGGGTGGACACCAACCGGCTCCTCGGTGGTGATGGGAGGGACCTCGCAGTGCTCGAGTACAGCAGGGCGGCATACCTCTATGATGCGGGCGCCAGGCCGCGGGCCCTCAAGCATGTCAAGAAGTCGATGGATGCGGACCCCACCTACAGGCCTCCTTACATATTGCTGGGCAATCTCCTGATCCTTCAGGGACGGCTGGATGAAGCCAGGAGCCTGTTTACCCGGGTCATAACCTGGGACGTCACCGATTCGGAGGCGCTCCTGGGACTCGCGCGGTGCTATATGCATATGGGCGAGGTGGAGCAGGCACGAAAGGCCCTGGTCGACGCCGTCATATTCAACCGTTTCAACCTGGACGCATGGACCGCTCTCGACATGATAGGGAGCATGGAGGGTTTCGACGTCGCCGACCACGAACTTCCGGTGCTCGGGATTGTGAGGAAGCGAAGGGGCCGCCATTATGATCTCGTGCTCGACCGGTCGCTCGAGGAGTGTCCGACCCAGGCGACGGCATGGATCGTGTTTGCCTCACAGCGGGCCGTCTGGCGCTATGAGGGCAAGTTCAAGCAGTATGCCCGGCAGACAAGGTACGCCGCCACCTACGAGGAGGACATTGACTGCTACATGTCACTGACCGCTGCCTGGCAGGTTCTTGCCGAGAACGATACCTCGGATTGCGATTCTGAGTACCTCGATCATATGAACAGGGTCGCGGATGAGGGCTACCTGGTTCCCCATGTTCTCTTTGACTATGTGTGTTTTGAGAATCCCATGGCTGCAAGGGGTTTTCCCACCGAGGTCATCAAGAAGATGAGAGCTTACATTAATACCTATGTCATCGTGTCGAAAGGCTGAGCCGGTGCCTGAGAGGGCCTACCTTGACATTGAAACCTCATATTCCGGCATCATCACCATCGTGGGGGTATTCCGGCCGCCTGATGAGCTCGCCCAGCTCACCTTTCCCGAAGTAAGCCGTAAGGCCCTGCTTGAAGTTCTCGAAGGGACGGATGAGATCGTGACCTTCTGGGGTCATCGCTTCGACCTGCCCGTCATAGCGCGTGCGCTGGGCGTGAACCTACGCGAGCATTTCGAGAGCCGTGATCACGCGGATCATTGCCATCGCCACGGACTCTATGGCGGTCTCAAGATTGTAGAGAAGGTGCTGGGCATCGGGCGGCACCTCGATGGCCTCTCAGGGGTGGACGCGATGAGGCTCTGGGCGGAGTGGGAGAGTGGATGCGAGGCCTCGCTTGAGACCTTGTTGAAGTACAACGAGGATGATGTCGTGAACCTCTACCTGCTGGAAAAGGAACTCGTGAAGCTCGACCTTGAGTGCGAAAGCAGCCTGTAAGGAGGCAAGCCATGGTCAGACCAGTTCGGGTACTGTGTGTTGCCGGTTTTGCTTTGATGCTTGCCCACTGCTCAACCCTCGCGGGTGATGCCGGGGTCGGGACCTTCTCGATCGTCGCATTTGATCCGGTTACTCAGGAGCTGGGGGTCGCGGTCCAATCCAGGGCTTTCGGAGTTGGTGCGGCGGTCGCCTGGGCGGAAGCCGGTGTCGGGGCAATCGCCACCCAGGCCAGCACCAACGAGAGCTTCGGTCCTCGCGGGCTCGAGCTGCTGCGCTCGGGCAAGACCAGCGAGGAGGTACTGGAGACCCTTCTTAAGTCTGATGAAGGCAGGGAGGACAGGCAGGTAGCGGTCATCGACACGGATGGCGGGGCCGTGAATTGCACGGGGTCACGCTGCCTGGACTGGGCGGGGGGCACCACCGGTGAGACCTTTGCCTGCCAGGGCAATATCCT
>JAUXGG010000160.1 GCA_030622265.1 Candidatus Eiseniibacteriota bacterium | reverse complement strand
TCGACGGTCCCTATAGGGACCGTGCCCATCTATGAGGCGGCCATACGGGCCAGGAAGTCACAGCGGGCTATGGTGAAGATGACCGAGGATGAGATATTCGGGACTATCGAGGACCACCTCAAGTCGGGTATCGACTTCGTCACTGTTCACTGCGGGGTCACCCGGGCCGTGATCGACAGGCTCCGGCAGTCGGGGCGGCTCACGGACATCGTGAGCAGGGGCGGCTCCTTTATGCTCGAGTGGATGCACTATAATGATCGGGAGAATCCTCTCTACGAGAGCTATGACCGCCTGCTTGAGATGTCACGGCATTACGATGGGACCCTGAGCCTGGGTGACGGCCTGAGGCCGGGTTGCCTTGCGGACGCGACCGACCTGTTGCAGGTATCCGAGCTGGTCGTCCTGGGTGAGCTGGTCGCGCGCGCGAGGGAGGCGGGCGTCCAGGTCATGGTGGAGGGGCCGGGGCATGTCCCGCTTAACGAGATCGAAGCCAACATACTGATGGAAAAGAAAATGTGTGACGGCGCGCCTTTCTATGTGCTCGGCCCGCTTGTTACTGACATAAGCGCCGGGTATGACCATATTGCGGGCGCCATCGGGGGAGCGGTCGCTGCAGCGGCCGGCGCGGATTTTCTCTGCTACGTGACTCCGTCTGAGCACCTGAGGCTCCCGGATGCGCATGATGTCCGGGAAGGCGTGGTGGCCACCAGGGTGGCCGCGCACGCGGCGGACATAGTTAAGAAGGTCCCCGGGGCCTACGAGTGGGACGTCGAGATGTCCAAGGCCCGAAAGGCGCTGGACTGGAACAAGATGCTGGAACTGGCGCTGGATCCCCGCAGGGCAAGGGAAGTCAGGGACAGCTCGGCGCCGCAGGACGAGAACCTGTGCACGATGTGCGGCGAATTCTGCGCGCTGAAGAAAGTCAAGGGTGTCATGAGCGAGGAGTCGTCATAGGGACGGGCCCGGTGGCGAGAGAGCATACTATCTGATTACCTCTAGACAGGGGCTTGAAACTTGGAAAAAGCACGCGAAACTAAAAGATCGGTCCGGGCACCACGGGGAACCGAAATCTCCTGTAAGGGATGGCAACAGGAGGCGGCCGTGAGGATGCTCATGAACAATCTGGATCCCGAGGTCGCCGAGAAGCCTGACGACCTCATCGTCTATGGAGGATCGGGAAAGGCCGCGCGCAGCTGGGAGGCCTTCGATGCCATCGTCGATTCCTTAAGAGCTCTCGAGGGGGACGAGACCCTGCTTGTCCAGTCGGGCAAACCTGTCGCGGTTTTTAAGACCACAGAGCAGGCGCCGCGTGTGCTGATAGTTAACTCCATGCTGGTGCCGTCCTGGGCTACCTGGGACAACTTCTGGGAGCTGGAGGGCAAGGGCCTGATCATGTACGGCCAGATGACGGCCGGCAGCTGGATATACATCGGTACCCAGGGGATTCTACAGAGTACCTACGAGACCCTCGCGGAACTTGCCAGGCAGCACTTCGGCGGCTCGCTGGCCGGCCGCCTGGTCCTCACCGCAGGGTTGGGTGGAATGGGGGGGGCGCAGCCACTGGCGGTCACCATGAATGATGGCGTCTGCCTCGATGTCGAGGTCGACATGGACCGGGTCAAGCGAAGGCTCGCCACCCGCTATTGTGACGTGATGACCGAGAGCCTCGATGAGGCCGTCAAGCTGGTGAAGGAGGCCTGTGAAAAGAGGAAACCTCTCTCGGTAGGACTTGTGGCCAACGCCGCCGATACCCATCCGGCGCTCGTGAAGATGGGACTTGTCCCTGATGTGGTGACCGACCAGACATCCGCTCATGATGCACTGGCGGGTTATGTTCCCAATGGGATGTCCCTCGAAGAGGCGCTTAAGCTCAGGAAGCGCGATCCCCAGGAATACGTGAAGCGTTCCATGAAGGCGATGGCGGTTCATGTCAGGGCGATGCTGGAATTCAAGGCCAGGGGCTCGGTGGTGTTCGATTATGGAAACAATATACGGGGCCAGGCCAAGGATGCCGGTGTGGAGAATGCCTTCGATTTCCCGGGCTTTGTTCCGGCATACATAAGGCCCATGTTCTGTGAGGGCAAGGGCCCGTTCAGGTGGGCCGCGCTTTCCGGCGACCCCGAAGATATCTACAAGACAGATGCTGCGGCCTTAGAGGAGTTCCCGGAGGATGAGGCGCTCGCCCGGTGGATCAAGCTCGCGCGGGAGAAGGTCGCATTCCAGGGCCTGCCATCGAGAATATGCTGGCTGGCCCATGGTGAGAGAGCCCGCTTCGGGCTCCGGATCAACCGGATGGTGCGCCGCGGGGAGCTTAAGGCGCCGATCGTAATCGGCCGGGACCACCTGGACTCTGGATCGGTGGCCTCACCCAACCGGGAGACCGAGGCCATGAAAGACGGAAGCGATGCGATCGCCGACTGGCCCATCTTGAACGCCCTCACGAACGCGGTGTGCGGGGCGACCTGGGTTTCAGTTCATCACGGCGGTGGGGTGGGGATAGGTAAGTCGATCCACGCGGGCATGGTGATCTTGGCGGACGGAACCGATGAAGCCGAGGAACGCCTGAAGCGAGTGCTGACAGTTGACCCCGGGCTGGGTATCGCCCGGCATGCGGATGCCGGTTACGATAAGGCCGTAGAGATGGCCAGGAAACACGGCATCCAGATTCCCATGTTACCCATGGAGTAAGCTTTTGCCTCATTCTGAGGACCTGCTGATAAAGAATGCCCTCCAGGTTGTGACCTGCGAACCTGACCTCTTCGACTCGCAGGACGAAGGCGCTAGATCGCTCGGGCTCATAGATGACGGCAGCGTCCTGGTCTCGGGAGGCACCGTCAAGTGGGTTGGAAAGACCTCTGACCTGGGCGAGAAAGCATCCGGTATCTCCGACGTGATCGATGCCTCTGGCAAGGTAGTGCTGCCCGGCCTGGTGGACGCCCACACCCATACGGTTTTCGCCGGAACCCGTGAGCGGGAGTATGAGATGAGAATGAGGGGCGCGGCCTATATGGAGATCGCCCGGGCGGGCGGAGGCATCAATGCCACGGTGGCAAGCGTCAGGGAAGCGGGCATCGATGACCTGGTCAGCTCGGGTATTAAGAGGTTAGCCTCGATGCTGCGCCGCGGAACAACGACGGTGGAGATAAAGAGCGGCTACGGCCTGGAAACCGAAAGTGAGCTCAAGATGCTGAGGGCCATTCGTAAGATCGGCCGGCACTCGGCGGCGGACGTGGTTCCCACCTTCCTCGGTGCGCATGAGATTCCACCCGAGTTCAAGGGTAGGCGGGACCGCTACGTCGATATAGTAACGGAAGAGATGATCCCGGCGGTGAGCCGGGAGGGACTCGCGGAATTCTGCGACGTGTTCTGTGTACACGGGGTCTTCACCTCAGACGAGGCCCGGCGCATCCTGCTCAAAGGGAGGGAGCACGGGCTCAAGCCGATGATTCACGCCGACGAATTCGCGGACTCGGGCGCCGCAGGAGTGGCGGCAGACCTCGGAGCGGTGAGCGCGGCACACCTTGCTTTTGCCTCGGAGGATGGCATCGAGGCCATGAGAGAGGCTGGAACGGTGGCAATCGTGCTGCCCGGGGTCAGTGTCGGCGTCGGCAAGTGCACCTTCGCCGACGCGAGAAGGATGATCGAGATCGGCGTCGATGTGGCTGTCGCGACCGACTTCAACCCAGGCAGTTCCATGGTGGATTCGCTTCTGATTGTTTCCAGCCTGGCCTGTTCCTTCATGAAGATGACCCCGGCCGAGGCCATACTGGGCATCACAAAGCACGCCGCCCGGGCCATAGACCGCAGCGACAGTATCGGCGGCATAGGACCCGGCATGCAAGCCGACCTGGTCTTTTTCGAAGCCCCGGACTTCCGCTACATTCCCTATCATTTCGGGGGAGACATCGTCGATGCGGTCATGAAGAAAGGGAAGATGGTGTTCTCTAAGGCTCAAGGCGGGGGTGCGAATGGCCGAATCAGTGGAACAGAGACCGAATGTTAAACAGGGGTGACGACCCGATCTTCTGGGTAATCATGCCCTGAAGACCTGGGGAGACCCCTTCCTCACTATGTGAATTCAACATACTGAGGCAACTTCATCGGAGGTAGGAATTGTCCGAGGTGTTGGAAATCCGTAGACGGGCGCACGATCATGTCCAGAAAGGTGAACTGGACCTGGCCCTTGAGGAGTATGGCAGACTCCTTAAGGGAGACGATGTCGATCCCAATGTGTATAACCTCATGGGAGACGTCCATTTCAAGAAGGGTGAAGAGGCCGAAGCGTTTCATCAGTATAATGAGGCGGTCAGAAGGTATGCGAAGGACAGCCTGTACAGCAACGCGATAGCAGTCTGCCGCAAGATGCTGAGGCTGGACGCGAGCCATATCGATGCCTACCGCCTGCTCGGCGATCTCTACCTGGAGCAGGGCTTCGGCGGTGAAGCCGTTGGCTACCTGCTTGAGTACGCAGGCAAACTGATAGAGAAAGGCGATCTCGACAGGGCGGTCGATTCACTGCGGAAGATCATAGAGTCGGCTCCGGGGCGGGTGAAGGTAAGGGAGCAGCTTGCCGAGGTCTACACGCACCTGGGTCTTAAGGATGAGGCTCGCAGCGAGCTCTTCGCCGCAAGCGAGATCTATGAGGAGACGGGTGATAAGGAGATGGCCGAGAGACTCAAGGCCCGGGCCGAAGAGATGGGTGGAGGTCCGGCCGTGGCAGGAGCCGACGTGACGGTTGAGGGGCACGGAAGCAGCCGGGTGGAGATCGTTCACAAGCGCATCGGGCTGGCCCATCATGTACCGCTCAAGATCGAAGAGGTCTTGAGCAGTTTCAAGGAAGAGATCAAGAAGGCGATAGGCGAAGAAGATTATCAGTGTCACTATGACCTGGGAATCTCTTATATTGATTTAGGCTTCTTCGATGAGGCCCTTGCTGAGTTCGGGGTGTCACGCAAGAATTCCGACCTTGCCTTGAGAAGTATCGAGATGGCCGGCAGGTGTTTCATGGAAAAGGGTGATGTCGAACTGGCCATCGAAGAACTCAATGCCGGACTGGACATAGAGGGGCACTCCGAGGAGGAGTACCTGGGATTAAGATACAGCCTGGCCCTGGCTCTTGAGACCATGGGGCAGAAGGCCAGAGCTATTGAGCACTTCGAGGAGATTTGCCGGGCGG
>JAUXGG010000010.1 GCA_030622265.1 Candidatus Eiseniibacteriota bacterium | reverse complement strand
GAAGGAAGCCCCGCGGACAAGGCGGGCCTCAAGCGGCGCGATGTCATCATTGAGCTCAACGGCCAGCGTGTCCGGAACTATGACGGTGCCAGGCGAGCCATCTTCGGCGCGAGAGTCGGCGACGTGCTTGAGTTCGAGGTCTTGCGAGACGGTGACCAGCACGTGATGAGCGTTGAGGTCGAAGAGGCGCCGGAGAAATAGGAGGCGGCTTTGATAGAGCGTTATACATTGCCCGAGATGGCGGGGCTATGGACCGAGCAGAGGAAACTGGAGACCTGGCTCGCCGTTGAGCTGGCAATCGTGGACGCTCTCGTCGAGGAGGGCAGGATTCCGGGTGAGGCCGCCGCGGGAATCAGGAAGCATGCCCGGTTTGACTTGAAAAGGGTGCAGGAGCTCGAGGCCGTCACCAAGCACGATGTCTTATCCTTCGTGGAATGCGTGGGGGAGAGCCTGGGAGATGACAGCAAGTACTTTCACATGGGAGTCACCTCATCGGATGTCCTCGATACGGCCCTGGCGCTCCTCATAAAGGAAGCCACCGCGCTCATCCTTGCGGAGCTGGCCGGGCTCAGGCAGGTCATCCGCGCTCTGGCGGCACAGCACGAGAACACCCTGATAGTGGGGCGAACCCACGGGATGCATGCTGAGCCCACGAGCCTGGGACTCAAGTTCGCCGTCTGGTATAATGATGTCGGCAGGGCGATAGCGCGCATCCGCACCGCGATGGAAGAGGTCTCCGTGGGGAAGGTCTCGGGCGCGGTGGGGAATTACTCCCACCTGCCGCCGGCCGTCGAGGAGCATGCGCTTGCGCTCCTGGGCCTCGGACGCGAGACGCCCGCCACCCAGATCGTGCAGCGGGACCGCCACGCATCTTACCTTGGGAGCCTTGCAGTTGCGGCGGCCGTCATGGAGAAGATGGCGATCGAGCTCAGGCACCTTCAGCGAACCGAGGTCGCGGAGGCCGAGGAGCCCTTCACGAAAGGCCAGAAGGGATCTTCCTCGATGCCGCATAAGCGCAACCCCATAACGCTCGAGCGGGTGACCGGTCTTGCCAGGCTGGTCCGGTCTCACGCGATGGCCGGCCTTGAAAACGTGGCGCTCTGGCATGAGAGGGACATCAGCCATTCCTCGGTGGAGAGGATCATCATCCCCGATGCGACAGTAGCGACCCACTATATGGCGCGGTGCATGAAGACCGTCCTTTCCGGCCTGGTCGTCCATCCGGAGAGGATGAAAGAGAACATGGAGTTGAGCGGCGGGATGGTCTACTCGCAGCGTCTGATGCTCTGCCTGATGGAGGCCGGCTGGGACCGGAGGCGCGCCTATGAGAAGGTACAGCTGCAGGCCCATGCGGGACATGCCCGAGGCAAGTCGCTCAAGGAGAGCGCCTGCGCGGATGAAGAGATCATAGCCGCGCTCGGTCCGGAGGCGGCCGCGAGCGTGTTCGATCCCGTCTATTACATAAGATACGCATACGAGACATTGAAGGACATCGGCATACTCTGATACCGGAACTCTAATCAGGGGAAGAAGTTGACGGCGAGACTTGAAGGAACACTCGAAGAGATCGGCCAGGCCCTCAGGGAGTTGGGGGTGGATCTTAAGCCCGAGGAAGCTTGCCGGATCAGGGACCGCATAGGGAGGGATCCCACGGTCACCGAGCTCTTCATCTTCGACATCATGTGGAGCGAGCACTGTTCCTATAAGAGCAGCAAGCGGGTGTTGCAGCAGTACCTGCCGACCGAAGGGAGCGGGGTGGTGCTCGGTCCGGGTGAGGACGCCGGCGTGGTCCGGCTGGCGACGGTGGGCGAGGACACCTATGTACTGGTGGTGGCTCACGAGAGCCACAACCATCCCTCGCAGATCCTCCCCGTGGAAGGCGCGGCGACAGGCATAGGCGGCATCGTGCGTGACGTCTACTGCATGGGCGCCGACGTGATCGGCGTGATGGATGCGCTTCGTTTCGGTGACCCTGAAGGTCCCAGGTCGGAGAATGTGAAGGAGATCGTCGAGGGAGTGGTAAGGGGCATCTGGGAATATGGCAATGCGCTTGGCGTGCCGAATGTGGGCGGCGACATTTTCTTCGACCGCGACTATGACGAGAACTGCCTGGTCAATGTGATCGCGATGGGGCTCGCCCGGGAAGAAGAGATAATAAGGAGCCGGGTTCCCCCCGAGGCGGCGGATGAGCCCTATGACCTGATACTGGTCGGGAAACCCACCGACAGGAGCGGCCTGGGCGGCGCGACGATGGCCTCACGGATCCTCGATGAGGAGAGAACATCGGACCTGGGAGCCGTGCAGCTTCACGATCCTTTCCTTAAGCGCATGCTTGCCGAGGCCACCAGGGCCGTGCTTTCGCATGCCAGGGATGCCGGGATCAAGGTCGGTTTCAAGGACCTCGGCGCCGGGGGGATTGCATGCGCCGTCAGCGAGATCGTGGACCGGGGAGCCTTCGGCGCGCGCATCGACCTGGATGAGGTCAATGTGGCATTCGCCGATATCGAGTCTTTTGCCATCGCCTGTTCCGAAACCCAGGAGAGGTACTGCTGGGCGGTGCCGCGTGGATTCACCGAGACGGTGCTCCGGATTTACAATGATGAATACGAGCTTCCCCACGTTTACAGGGGTGCCAGGGCTGCGCTGATTGGGCGCGTCACCAGGGAGCGGGATGTGGTGATGACCAGGGGTGGCGAGACGGTGGCCGGTCTTCCGGCCCCCATGATCACCGAAGGCATAGCCTATGACCGTGAGGCCGCGCCTCCGCGGAGGAGCGCAGACGGGAAGGCCGGAGCCGCCGGGGTGGTACCGCGGGTTGATGATCTTAAGGCTGTCTGCCTGTCCCTGCTCTCGCTTTCCTCCATCTGTTCCAAGCACTATGTCTACAGACACTACGATTCCGAGGTCAAGGGCATGTCCGCGCTTAAGCCCGGTGAGGCCGACGCCTGTGTCACGGTGATACCGGGGACTTCCGTGGGAGTCGCGACTTCGGTGGACGGTAACCCGCGCTACTCGAGGGTCGATCCCTACTGGGGCGGAGTGATGGCGGTCTGCGAGAGCGTAAGGAACATCGCCGCGGTGGGCGCTGTTCCCATCGCGCTTACCGACTGCCTGAATTTCGGCAACCCGGAGGACCCGCGTGTCTTCAGGGACTTTGTCGAGACCGTGAAAGGCATCGGGGACGCGGCGCGCGCCTTGAGCGCCTTCGGGACCGACGAGCCGCTGCCGGTGGTCTCGGGAAACGTGAGCTTTTACAATGAATCATCATCCGGTGCGGCTATTCCTCCCTCGCCGGTGGTTGCCTGCTACGGAGTGCTCGACGACTATGCCGTGGCCACCAGCCTGGCCTTGAAGCAAACGGGGAGTCAGCTTCTCCTTGTCGGCAATCCCGGGAACGCCCTGGCAGGTTCGGCGCTTCTTGAGGTGCTTGGACTTCCGGGGACCGGGATGCCCCCCGTGGCGGACCTCGAGGCCGAGCGAAAGGCAGCCCATGCCATTACCGGGACCATACGCTCCGGGCTGGCGCTTGCCTGTCACGATATCTCAGAAGGCGGCCTCTTCGTCGCAGTGGCCGAGATGGTCATTGGTGGGTGGGGCACCGGCCGCAAGGGGGCAAGTATCGAGTTGGACTTCGGTGGTGATGCAGCGGAAGTGGAATTGCTTTTCTCAGAGGGTGGGGGCTATGTTGTTGAAGTCCTGCCCGAGAGGGTCGGAGAGGTATCGAGCATTTGTGAAAGTCATGGAGCTAAAGTTTCACGGCTGGGACGGACGGTTGAGGAGCAGGTGCTCGAGGTTCGAAAGCGTGGACGGACAATCCTTAAGATCGGGATCGATGAGATGAGGGACGCGTGGAGCAGTGCTCTCGAGAAGCTGGTGAGGTAAGGGGTAAGGAATGAATCCGCGGATAGGCATAATACAGTTCCCGGGTGTCAACTGCGAGTATGAGACAGCCCGTGCCCTGGAAAGCGTCGGGATGAGCGCATCGATCTTAAGATGGAACGTGGCTCCCGCGATGATTCCCGACTTCGACGGCTTCGTGCTTCCCGGAGGATTCTCTTACGAGGACAGGGTGAGGGCCGGGGCCGTCGCCGCAAGCGATGATGTGATGGAAACTCTCATGGCCGCCGCAGCCGACGGCAAGCCGATCCTGGGGATTTGTAACGGCGCCCAGGTCCTGATCGAGTCGGGCCTGGTGCCGGGACTTACCGGGGGAAGAATCGACCTTGCCCTGGCTCCCAACAAAGGTATGGGGCGCGACGGCTACTATTCGAACTGGGTCTATGTCAAGGTCGGTCCCGACCCCGGGAGGAGCTTCGCTGCATATGGCCTCAAGGAGGGAGATATTCTGCCGGTACCGATCGCCCATTCCCAGGGGCGGTTCACTTCGGCGGAGTCCGGACTGTTCGACACGCTGGAGGCCGAAAGCCAGATTGTACTTAAATACTGCAAGGCCGACGGGAGCGCTCCCGGTGCTTTTCCGGATGACCCCAACGGCTCCGAGCGCTCGGCGGCCGCCATCTGCAATGCATCCGGAAATGTCGTGGCCATGATGCCGCACCCCGAGAGAAGCACATGGTTGAGACAGGTCCCGGCCGATATCGACAGCGTGTGGGCCGCGAGAAGAAACGCCGGGCTGGCCTCCCGGGCAGCCCTCGAAGGCGAGGGTCCCGGCGCCGGGATCTTCAGGTCCATGAGAGCTTATATAGAGAGAAAGCCATAGAGGAAGTGCGATGGTGAAAACAGAGGTCCTGGTGAAGCTCGCGGCCCCCGACCCGTGGAGTTTCACGGTGCTCGATGCCCTGACGCGCAAGTTCGGGTTCGAGGATGTCATCGAAGTACAGCGCACCAAGTCCTGGGAGCTCACCTTCGACCTTGCGAGCTCCGATGCGGCGATCGCCCTCACCCGGGAACTCTTACGGACCACCACGCTGCTTGCCAATCCCAATCGCGATGTCTGGACGGTAAGGTGTGGTCCCGGAGATCTGCCCGAGTCCTTCTGGTGTTCAGATACCGGGGAAGCCTGCGCCTTCGTGGTGAGGGTAACCGACTCCGAGGACATAGTGGGTTCCTCTGCGGCACAGATCATGCGGTCCCGCCTGGGCATGGATTCCGTGCGGGCTGTTCGCTTCTCAACCGTCTGGGGACTGAGGATATCCAGGGCTGCCGCCGATCCCCGAGATCTCGCCGCCAGGATCGCTGTCGCGAAAACATGGAGAAGCGGGCTCCTGGCCAACCCGCACTTTCAGGATGCGACGGTGTTTGGTGTGGATGACTATCTTGCCAGGAAAGGTGTGCCATGAGCCTCAAACACTTCTGCGGCCTCTTCGGCGCCTACGGCAGCGAGCGTGCGGGCGGCCAGAGCTACCTGGGGCTCTACGCCCTGCAGCACAGGGGACAGGAGAGCACCGGCGTCGTTACCTCGGACGGAACCTGCTTTCACTCGCATCAGTGTCCGGGCCTTGTTCGCGAGTGCTTCGAGGACGGGGACCTGGCGCAGCTCAAGGGCCACCATGCCATCGGGCATAACCGTTACTCGACCACCGGGTCGGCGCGCCTCTCCAATATCCAGCCACTCGTGGTCGACTTGCAGGGGAGTCCTCTCGCCATCGCCCACAATGGGAATCTGGTAAACGCGCTCGAGCTGAGGGCGGCCATGGAAAAAGACGGATCGATCTTCCAGTCATCCACCGACAGCGAAGTGTTCGTGCACTTGATGGCGCGCTCCAGGCATACCTCGCTCGAGGGCATGATGAGGTCCGCGGCCGAGCAGGTCCGGGGCGCTTACTGTCTGCTCTTGCTTACACTGGATAGCGTCGTGGCGGTCAGGGATCCTAATGGTTTCAGGCCGCTCTGCATGGGGCGTCTGGGCGACTCGGTGGTCTTCTCGTCCGAATCCTGCGGGCTGGACATCGTGGGGGCCACTTATGAGCGCGAGATAAAGCCCGGCGAGATGGTTTCAGTCGGCAAGAGCGGTATCACCTCCGAGCAGCTGCTGCCTGCCGGGAAGATCTCGATGTGCGTCTTCGAGCTCATATACTTTTCCAGACCCGACAGCCTGGTGTTCGGGGTGTCGGTCGATGCGGTGAGAAAGGCCTTCGGGCGCAGGCTCGCGATGGAACACCCCGCCGACGCCGACCTGGTGATTTCGGTGCCCGATTCCAGCAATGCCGCCGCGCTCGGGTACTCGATGGCCTCGGGCATCCCGCTGGAGCTGGGTCTCATAAGGAACCACTACGTTGGCAGGACTTTCATATATCCGACCAGCGAGCTCAGGCATGATAGAGTTAGAATCAAGTTTAACCCTGTAAGAGAACTGCTTCATAATAAAAGAGTTGTAGTTGTTGATGATTCGATAGTCAGGGGAACGACGTCCAGGAAGCTCATGCACATGCTCCGGGATGCGGGTGTTAAGGAGATTCACGTGAGAATAAGCTCCCCGCCGATCACCTCATCCTGCTTTTACGGGATCGATACTCCCACGCGGGGCGAGTTGATAGCGGCAAACTCAAGTGTTGAGGACATCAGGGGCTATCTCGGCGTGGACTCTCTCGGATACCTGTCGGTGGAGGGACTCCTGGAATCCACGGGCTTAAGGCCGCAGGATTTCTGTGTTGCTTGCTTTACCGGGGAGTATCCTGTACGCTTTACCAACGAACCGAGCAAGTTGGCGCTCGAGCAGTTTGGTGACTGGGCAGTCAAGAGGCGGCGCAGATGAGCTCTTGCCGCTGACCCGGTCGAGTAGGCCTTAGTGTGGGGATGAAGGGACGAGGGGGTGGCTTATGAGGATGGGGGAGTTGCCGGCTGAAGAAAGACCGAGGGAGAGGATGAGGGCGCTGGGTGTTGAAGCGCTTTCGATGAGGGAACTGCTGGCGCTTGTGATCGGCTCGGGCAGCCGCGGCAAGGGCACGATGGAGGTGGCCGACGATCTGGTCGTTTCCTTTGAGTCCGTGAGGGACCTTGCCCTGGCAAGCGTGGAGAGATTGTGCCGCGTGAGCGGCGTGGGTGTGGCGCGGGCCAGCAGGGTGATGGCCGCGATCGAACTTGGAAAGCGCGTTCTTAAGTCGAGCAGGGGGGACAGGAAGACGGTGCGGTGTCCGGCGGATGCGGCCGGGATGGTAATGGAAGACATGATGAACCTCGACCGCGAGCACTTCAGGGTGATGCTTCTTGATTCAAAGAACGCGGTGATAAGCGTGGAGACGGTATCGATCGGTACGGTGAATGCCTCTATTGTGCATCCCAGGGAGGTGCTCAAGCCGGCTCTCGAGAAGAGCGCCACTTCGATAATACTGGTTCACAACCATCCGACGGGGAGCGTGTCTCCCAGTCGTGAGGACATTCTGATTACCAGGCGATTCGAGAAGTGCGGGAGAATCCTGGGAATAGACGTGGTCGATCACATTATCGTCGGCGACAACAACTATGTTAGCATGAAAGAAGGCGGATATCTTTAGGGGGAGTCGATGTCCTTCGCAGGTTTGACAGCTCTATTCACCAATGACATAGCCATCGATCTTGGAACCGCCAATACCCTGGTCTGCGTCAAGGGAAAGGGCATCGTGCTCGATGAGCCCTCGGTGGTGGCCGTGGAAAGGGACACCAACAAGATCCTCGCGGTGGGCCGGGAGGCCAAGGAGATGCTGGGCCGCACGCCGGCTGAGATCAGTGCGATCAGGCCCATGAAGGACGGTGTTATCGCCGACTTCGAAGTGACCGAACTCATGCTCCGGGAATACATATCCAGGGTGCAGGGCGATCGCTTCCTTTCGAAGCTGGTGAGGCCGCGCGTGATCATCTCGGTCCCGTCGGGAATCACCGAGGTGGAGAAGAGGGCGGTCCGCGATTCCGCGGAGCACGCCGGCGCCAGGGAGGTTTTCCTGATTGCCGAGCCCATCGCCGCCGCGATAGGGGTTGGACTGCCGATCGACAAGCCCGCCGGGAACATGGTGATCGATATCGGCGGCGGCACGACCGAGATTGGTGTCATCGCCCTCAATGGCATTGTCGGTGTTGCCTCGATAAGGATCGGCGGCGACGAGATGGACGAAGTCATCACGCAGCATATCAAAGCCGAATACGGTACCCTGATCGGAGAGCAGACAGCGGAGAGGATCAAGTTCATCACGGGTGCCCTGGATATGGGACCCGATGAGGAGATCGAAGTCCGGGGCCGGGACCTGGTCAAGGGCGTCCCGCAGGTGGCGATGGTGTCAAAGAAGCGGGTGATCGACGCGCTGCAGGAACCCATCAATGAGATCATCAAGGCGCTTAACCTCTCGCTTGAGAAGACCCCGCCGGAGCTGGCCGCGGACATTGTCGACAAGGGCATACTCATGACGGGTGGGGGCTCGCTCTTGAAGGGCCTGGATCAGATCCTGCGAAGCGCTACCGGTCTACCCATTTACGTGGTCGAGGATCCTCTTAAGTCTGTTGTGCTTGGTGCCTACAGGGCGCTGGAGGAGCCCGAGAAGTATGAGAAGATCCTGATGAAGTCCCGCCGGATATGGTAGTAGATGAGGCATGGGTGGCAACCTCCTCTGCAGCGAGACATCGCGGTCTTAGTACTCCTGGTATTGATCTCCACCGGGATCATCATTCTCGACAGGGTTCGCAGTGACATCTCGGTCGTGGGAATCCTCTCGCGGCCGTTTTCTCCTTTCTTGAAACTCTCATCACGCGTGATGGCCCTGTCCTCACTCCAGACCGAGAACCGTCTCCTCCGGTCGAACCTGATGGCCAAGTCTGAAGAGGAGGCCCGGCTGCGCGAGCAGGTTCACGAGATAGACCGGCTCCGGGTCCTCCTTGATTTCCGCAGGGCCCACCGGGGCAGCCTGAGGGTCTCCACCGTGGTCCTCGAGATCGAGACCCGGCTTGGGGGTGGGATCGTGCTGGATGGTGGCAGCGATTCCGGGTTCGAGGAGAACATGACGGTTATCTCCCCGGACGGGCTGGTCGGCCGCGTCGTGAAGGTCAGGAAGAACGCATCACTTGTCAAAAGGATTGTGGACCCGGGTTACAGGGTAAGTGCACTGACCCTAAGAACCAGGGCCAGCGGGATCCTGGGGAGGGACAATGCCGGCAAGATGGTAATGGAATGGGTTTCCCCCAATGCGGAGATCGCTCCCGGGGATACGGTCATCTCATCGGGGCTGGGCTCGGTTACACCCAAGGGGATCCTGATTGGCGAGGTGGTCGCAATTCAGGACAGGCCCGAGAGTTTCTCCCAATCACTTCGCGTAAAACCTTTCGTGGATTTCGGCAGGCTCGAGGAGGTTTTCGTCATGATGGAGCGCCCCCCCGATTACAGGGCGATCATCGAGGGACGCGATGAGCAGAGGTAGATCCTGATGCGCAAGTTTTCCCTGTGGCTGCTTATCCTGATTACGCTCCTGCTTCAGGTTACACTGTTCAGTAGAATCGAGGTGGCCGGGATCGGGCCGGATCCCGTGCTGATAGTGCTCGTCCTCGTGGCCCTCGCGCTTGGTCCGGTGGTCGGGATGCTGTTCGGTTTCCTAATAGGGCTTTCGCAGCTGGCCATACTCTCAACGTCGATGGTATCGGCGCCGTTGGCGGCCACGGTGGTGGGCTACCTGGTGGGCAAGTACGGCACCAAAATCATGTACGAGAGCTATCTTGTGCAGTTCCTGATTCTCATTCTTGGTGTCCTGATCTTCGACATCATCAACTTCGCCGTATCCAGCCCCGGACAGCTGGGGCTCATCCTGGTGAGATTTTCCCTGGGCAGCGCGCTCTATACGGCAGCGGTCGGAGTCGTGCTGGTGGTGTTCATAGAAAGGATAGTGGGCTTAAGGCTCATCAAGTAACATGGCAACCATAAGAGACATTCTCCCTGTCGTATCCACCAGGGTGCCCGTGATCATCGCAGCAGGCCTGATCGGCATCCTGGCCGCAGCCCTGTTCCGGCTCCAGGTCGTGGAGTATTCCCGCTATCGCCGGCTTGCAGAGAACAACTATGTTGTGCAGGCATCGATAAAGGCCCCGCGTGGGGAGATCATCGACCGGAACGGCTTTGTTATCGCGGGCTCGAGACAGTCCTTTTCGATCTGCGCCGTGCCGCGCTCGCTGCTTGCGAACGATGAGGAGATTCGTGTTCTGGCTGGCATCCTCGAAGTGGATGAGGACCTCATCCGCTCGAGACTCGAGCATACCGCGCTTTCATATCGTCCGACCGCGATAATACGCGACGCGGACTTCGCCACCCTGAGTCTCATCGAAGAGCTTTACGTGGACCTGCCCGACGTGATGGTAGTCTCGGAACCGGTGAGGAGCTATCCCCGGGGACCCCACTTCAATCACATGATCGGATACGTGGGAGAGGTGACCCAGGATGAGATCGCCTCCGAATCGGGGGACTACCATCCCGGAGACTTCATCGGGAAGGCCGGTGTGGAGAGGTACTACGAGGAGTACCTGAGGGGCGTCGACGGCATGCGATATGTCCAGTTCAGTGCCGGCCAGGGTACGCGTCCCATGGAGGTGACCTACCTGCCGGCCGACAATCCCCGGCC
This sequence comes from Candidatus Eiseniibacteriota bacterium, assembly GCA_030622265.1. Lineage (GTDB taxonomy): Bacteria > Arandabacterota > Arandabacteria > Arandabacterales > Arandabacteraceae > JAUVJV01. The sequence goes on along the minus strand of JAUXGG010000010.1, from coordinate 2,841 downwards.
CGGCATGCGGCTCGTCCTTAATGCTGATGACGGACTGCAGCTCTTAGCCCACAGCCTCTTGAAGAACCGAAGGGGATGCATCCTGGCGCTGGACGTGCGCACGGGCGGAGTGCTCGCCATGGCGAGCGGTCCCACCTTTGATCCCAATCTCTTCGCCACGGGAATTTCCATTTCCGACTGGAGCGACATCCTGGGAAACGAGGACAAGCCGCTCATTAACCGGGCTATCCAGAGCAGGTATCCACCCGGGTCGGTGTACAAGCTGGTTACGGTCGGAGCCGCGCTCGAGCGGGGATTGGTAACCAGGCGGACCAGGTTCAAGCCGTGCACGGGCTCATACAGGTTCGGCAACCGGGACTTCGGGTGCTGGAAGAAGACTGGCCACGGCACCGTCGATCTCGTCGGGGCGATCGAGGTTTCCTGCGATGTTTACCTTTACCAGCTGGCCGAGAGGCTGGGGCTGGACAATTTCAGCGCATCATCCAATGAATGGTTACTGGGTGAGAGGACAGGCATAGACCTTCCCGGGGAGATAGCCGGACTTATTCCCAGCACGGAGTATTTCGACAGAGTCTACGGAAAGCGGAAATGGACCCGGGGAGTGATGCTCAACCTTGCCATCGGCCAGGGCGAGCTGCTGATAACGCCTCTTGAACTGCTCTGCTTCATCTCCGGTCTTGCCAACTGGGGCACCTACTACGAGCCCCGTTGCGCCAAGAGAGTTGAGCACGACGGCAGGACGCACCACTTCGAGGGAGAGGCGGTCGAGCTTACTATGTCCCGGTCCACGATCGGGATCTTGAGAGAGGCGATGCGCAATGTGGTCCAGGGCGACCACGGCACGGGGCGCTCCGCGAGGCAGCCGGTGATCGAGGTGGCCGGAAAGACGGGGTCGTCCCAGAACCCGCACGGCGACGATCACGCGTCTTTCATTTGCTTCGCACCCTACGATGATCCGGAGATCGCTCTTTTTGTGCTCCTTGAGAACGCGGGGCACGGTGGAGCCGTGGCCGCACCGGTGGCAGGCGAGATGCTTTCCTACTACTTCGGAGAGGGGATCCTCCAGGAGGTAGCCGTCATACGATGATGCAGCAAAAGTGGTTGCTGGCTGCGCTCCTTGCACTGGCCGGCCTTGGCGTCTTCGCCATCTACAGCAGCTCCAGCGCCGATTTCGGCTGGTCGCTCGCCTTGAGGCAGGTGATCTGGTGCGTCTTGGGAATTGCCGTGGCGTCGGTGATGATGAGGGTGCGCATCAAGACCCTTTCGGCCTTCGCGCCTCTCCTTTATGCCGCGGCCATACTGATGTTGATTGTGATACTGGCCATCGGGCGAGGGCCTCATGGAACCAGGAGATGGTTCGACCTTGGGCTCTTCAGGTTCCAGCCCTCAGAGGTCGCCAAGATAGCAGTGATTCTCATGCTGTCACGCTATCTCTCAGACAGGGGGGCGATCGGGGACTCGTTGAAGAGCGTGCTGGGGGTCTTCGCGATAGCCGCGATTCCGGCTGCTCTCATCCTTAATGAGCCGGACCTGGGTACGGCGGTGGTGGTGGGCTTCCTGACCTTCCCCCTGCTTTATGCCGCCGGGCTGGATTCGCTTCTCATGCTCTTGCTCCTGAGCCCGCTCATCGCCCTGATCTGCGCCTGGGAGGTGGTCGCCTGGGTGGTCTTCGTGGCCCTCCTGGTCACTATCGTCGTGTTCGGCAGATTCAAGACATCCCTGATCGCCCTGGTCTTCGGGGTCAACTTCCTGGTGTACTCTCTCGCCCCGCGGCTCTGGAACGGCCTCGCCCCATATCAACAGGCGCGCGTGCTTGCTTTCCTGAATCCGGACAATTACAGGTTCGGCGCGGGATTTCAGATAATCCAATCCAAGATCGCCATAGGATCAGGCGGATTCGCCGGCAAGGGCCTGCTTCAGGGCACCCAGAAAGCACTGGGTCTCGTGCCGGCCCAGCACACCGACTTCATCTTCTCGCTCGTGGGTGAAGAGCTGGGTTTTGTGGGAGGCGCAGGGGTGTTGTTGCTTCTGCTGTTCGTTGTGTATAGAATCTACAGGATAGCGGGCACGGTGCGGAGCCGCTTCGCAATGTATTTCTGTTTCGGCTTCGCCAGCCTGATACTGATACAGACCTTCATAAACGTGGGGATGACGCTCGGGATAACCCCGGTGACGGGTCTGCCTCTGCCTTTCGTCAGCTATGGCGGTTCGCAGATGATAGTATTCTGGGGCGGCATGGGCATTGTCTTAGGCTCCTCCGCCTCCAGGAAGGAATACTAGGAAGAAGTACAAGGGGGAATCGATGTACAGGACCTTATTTGAACTGGGACCACTGAGCGTGCACACCTATGGAGTCATGCTTGCAATTGCCTTCTGGCTGGGGATCGAGCTTTCGGCAAGGGCGGCGCGCAAGTATGACATCGACGAAACCAGAATCATCGACCTCGGCATCGTCATTCTCATTTCATCCGTGGTCGGATCGCGGCTTCTCTATGTTCTGACGCACTTTGGCGAGTATGAGGGCGACAGGCTGGGTATCTTCAGGGTCTGGGAAGGCGGTCTGGTTTTCTACGGGGGGCTGATCGCCGGGATCGTTCTCGGGATCGGTTATCTGATGAGGAAGAAGATGCCGGTCTTAAGGGTGACCGACCTGGTCGCGCCTCAGATCGCGCTCGGAATCGCTCTCGCGAGGGTGGGTTGCTTCTTGAACGGCTGTTGCTTCGGCAAGGCTTCACACCTTCCGTGGGCTTGCAAGTTTCCGCCGGATTCCCAGGCCGGCTCGGTGATGGCGGGTACTGCCATACACCCGACCCAGATCTATTCGGCGATCGCCAATTTCAT
>JAUXGG010000035.1 GCA_030622265.1 Candidatus Eiseniibacteriota bacterium | reverse complement strand
GGGTGACTGGGGCATCAGCGTCCGCACCGACAACCCTTCCGAGGTGGGGGGGGACAGGGTGGCGGACGCGGTGGGCGCCTATTATCAGTATGGCGGACCCTGCATCGTCGTGGATGCCGGCACCGCCACCACCTATGACTATGTTTCGGCGGATGGCGGGTACTGCGGCGGCGTCATCGCCCCGGGTATCCGGTGCGGGGCGCGTGACCTGTGGACGCGCACGAGGATGCTGCCTGCTGTGGAAATCCGCAAGCCCGCCAGGGTGATCGGAAGGACCACGGTCGACTGCATGCAGTCAGGGATATTCTACGGAAACGTCTCGCAGGTTGAGGGTGTGGTGAGGCGAATGTGGGATGAGTTGGGTGTGGAGTGCTCCGTCATTGTCACCGGCGGGCAGGCCGAGATGTTGCATGAGGCCCTGGGCTTCGAGTCGGTCTATGATCCGCATCTTACGCTCAAGGGGATAGCCTATGCCGTCGACCCGGGGCTTCGCTAGGCCGGGCAGCCAGTCACAAATTCACAACTCCGGGGTCAGGTACCGAAGGGTGGATTCACACTTCGGTACCTGACCCCGGAGTTGTGAATTCCGTTCTGGTGAATTCACTTGCGTACACCGGGCGGGAGTTGTATCGTTGGCATGGTTAGCAGTCAAGATGCGAGAGTGCCAGATGCCTGGCATATGATCCGCAGGGAAACCGGAGGAGGAAGTACAGAATGGCCAAGCAGATTGAATTCAGTGGCGATGCAAGAGCCCTGTTGAAGAGTGGGGCGGACGCGCTGGCGGCCGCCGTGAGCATAACCCTGGGGCCGAGAGGCAGAAACGTTGTTCTGGACAAGAAGTTCGGCTCGCCGGTGATCACCAACGATGGTGTGACGATTGCCAGGGAGATAGAGCTCAAGGACCCGTATGAGAACCTCGGTGCGCAGATGCTCAAGGAGGTGGCGAGCAAGACCCAGGATGCTGCCGGTGACGGTACCACGACGGCGACGGTACTGGCCCAGGCCTTGATCTTTCAGGGCCTTCGCAATGTCACCGCCGGGGCCAATCCGCTCGCGATGAAACGAGGGATGGACAAGGCGGTTGAGGCCGTCACGTCTGAGATCGGGAAAGCCGCGAAGCCCATAAGGACCCGTGAGGAGATCGCCCAGGTGGCAGGCATCTCGGCCAACAACGATCCGGAGATCGGCAAGATCATCGCCGACGCGATGGAGGAGGTTGGCAAGGAAGGCGTGATCACGGTGGAAGAGGCTAACACACTTGAGACCACTCTTGAGGTAGTCGAGGGAATGCAGTTCGACCGCGGCTATCTTTCGCCTTACTTCGCGACCGACTCGGAGAAGATGATCTGTACGTTCGAGGACTGCCTGATCCTGATATATGACAAGAAGATCAGCGTGATGAAGGATATGGTCCAGCTGCTGGAGAAGGTCGCCCAGGCCGGACGGCCCCTCCTGGTGATTGCGGAGGATATCGAGGGTGAAGCGCTGGCCACGCTGGTGCTCAACAAATTGAAGGGCACCCTCAACTGCTGCGCGGTGAAAGCTCCCGGCTTCGGCGACAAGCGAAAGGCCATACTCGAGGATATCGCCATCCTTACAGGCGGCAAGCTGATATCCGAAGATATGGGCTTCAAGCTCGAGAACACCGTTTTGGGGGATCTTGGTGTCGCGCGCAGGGTGACCCTGGACAAGGAGAACACCACCATCGTCGGTGGCAAGGGAAAGAAGGCCAAGATCTCGGCGAGGATCGGACAGCTGAGAAAGCAGATCGAGGCCTCGACTTCGGACTATGACCGCGAGAAGGTCCAGGAGAGACTGGCAAAGCTGGTCGGGGGAGTCGCTATAATAAAGGTGGGCGCCACCACCGAGACCGAGATGAAGGAAAGAAAAGGGAGAGTCGAGGACGCACTGGCCGCCACCAGGTCTGCCGTGGAGGAAGGGGTCGTGCCCGGTGGTGGGGTCATGCTTATTCGTGCGATTCCGTTCGTAGAGAAGATGAAGCTCAAGGATGATGAGAGGATCGGTGCGGATGTGGTGGCCAGGGCTCTCGAGCAGCCGGCTCGCCTCATAGCCGAGAACTGTGGCATGGAAGGGTCGGTGGTGGTCGAGAAGATAAAGGCCCTGAAAGGCCCCAACGGTTTTGACGCGCGGACGATGGAGTATGCGGACCTTGTCGCATCAGGCGTGCTGGACCCTGCCAAGGTGGTCAGGTCGGCGCTTCAGAATGCCGCCAGCGTCGCTTCACTCATGCTGATAACCGAGGCCATTGTCACGGAGAAACCGGAGGAAGAAGAGGACTAGAGGACCAACCCTGTAATCAGGGGATGCTTTAACACGATAGACTCTCATCAATCAGGTCTTTGCCGCCGTTCCCGTCCGGATGACCGGCAGTGAGATCAACAGCCACAGTACCAGTAGCGCCACCAGGGCGAGTTTCGCGCTCATCGCGCCGGCGGCCGCGGCCGCAAGGCCGGCCGCCACCACCACGGCGAGTTTCATCTGCATGTCCCTCAGGGCAAAAACCGTGGCCTGTCTCCCCCGGGGCGCGCTGTGCTGGATGGCCGTCTCGGTGGAGACAAAGACAGGCCCCGCCGCAAATCCCGCGACAAACATGGCAAGTCCCAGGAGATACAAGCTCTCGGTCAGACCTATGGCCATCAGCGGCAGAATCACGACAGGGATCCAGATCACCGCGGTCCTTCCCAGGGGTTGTTTGTGGAGCACCTTACCGGTGAAGAAGCTCCCGGCCCCCATTCCCGCACCGGCCAGCCCGATCAGGAAGCCGATGTACATCGTACCCTCGGGAATTCGACTTTCGATCAATGTGACCCCGAGCACGTAAGCTGTGGTTCCTGCCAGTACTACTACGGGTGGAACGAAGACACCCAGTCTCGCTATTCGTGAATGACGCACGATCCCGATGGCTTCCCTGATGGTCTGAAGATAGTACCGACGCTCCCCGGCCACGGGCCCCTCCTCAGTCAGTGAACCCGTTTCTGTCACCGCTCCTGCCTCAGGCTCCCTCAGCCGTATGAAAGCCAGGGCAGCGGCAGAGAAAAAGTAGGTCGCCGAATCGAGATAAAGGGCGGTTCGCCAGCCCGCTTTGGTGGCGATGACTCCGCCCACAACGAAACCGGCGATTGTCGCCGTCGTTGCGCCGAGAGAGAGGATGGAATTAGCTTTCAGGAGCCTGTCCCGTGAGACGATCTCGCTAACGATTGCGCACCTTGCCGGCAGGAAGAACAGGTTGGCGAAGTAAAGCACCGCGATGACCCCATAGACTGTCCAGAGCGGCAGCGAGGGTCTCATGAAGGGAATGGCGAGCACTGCCAGGCCCCTCACGATGTCGGTCAGAATGAGGACCCGCTTACGGCTTACCCGGTCCACGTAGGCACCTACGAAAGGTCCGAAGGCAAGAGCGGGCAGGGTCATCGCCAGGGCGAGCTTCGACAATTCGAACGTGGAACCGGAGTTGGCGAACCTGCCGGTCTCGGTGGCGAGCAGCTCTATCATCGCGATATTGTTGAGCCGGTCACCTAGAATGGAAACGATCTGGCCCGCCAACAGGGCGGTGAAAGAGATCGTGAAGAGACTACGATAGTCCGGCGGTCTTGATCTCGGCAAAGTCATGGTTTTCCCGGAGCGGCAGCGGCCCGTCGAGGCCGCGGTAAATGTTCTCGACCCTGGCAGCCAGCCTTGTCCAATCGTACTTCATGGCCCTCCGCTGGCCGTTTCGGCCCATCCGGGACCGCTCGCCTTCATTTCCTGCAAGGCGCGACATCGCGCCGGCCAGCATGTCAGTTTGCCCGGGTGGTACGAGGATTCCGGTCTCGCCATCCTCAATGACATCCCGATATCCGGGGATGTCGGCTCCTATGACGGGCTTTCCGGCAGCCATGGCTTCCAGGAGTACGATCCCGAAGCTCTCGCTTCCTCGCGGCACGGAGCAGAAGATGTGTGAGGAAGCGAAGTAGGCCGGCAGTTCAGCCGGTTTCACGCAGCCTCCAAAGAGTATGTGTCCGCCGGCGGATGTGCGGGCTCTAATCCTGCACCAGGGTTCTGTGAAACCTTTTCCTACCAGCACCAGGCGATGGTCCTGATTCTGCCGGGAGAAACGCTTGAAGGCCGAGATGGTGGCCGGGATGTTCTTTCGAAGGTCAAACCTGCCGACGAACAGGATGTTTACCTTGCCGTCATCCAGTTCCGGGATTCTGCCAGCAGGTGACGCGAAACGCTCGAAGTCCACTCCGTTGGGGACCAGGTGATAGTCACCGGGGAAGTACTTGTTCGCGAAAGCACGTGCGGTCTCGGATACCGCGATGCGCGCGTCGAGGCGGTTCGCGTATCTGCGAAGGAGCGCCCCGAAAACCTTGTATGCGGGTGATACCCGCGCAGCCATGTGGAAGGTCCCGATGGTGGGGCACCGGAGATCCCTGACCGCCATCAGCGTGGCCAGCGGAAGGGTCGGCTCCAGCGGGCAGTGAATATGGACCAGGTCATAGTTGCCTTCAGAAATGGTCCGCCTGAGCTGCTTCCTCAGCCGGATGCCCACCGTGACATTCACCATGGCGCCGTTCATCGGGAAAACCGCGTTTCTCCCTATCCTGATCGTGTCGCGATCCTCAGAGGTGCCGGGTCCCGATGTTATCACCGTCACCTCGTGCCCCAGCCGCCCCAAGGCGCCTGAGAGGTAGTGGACATGCTCGGTCACCCCGCCCACGCGCGGATAGTATGACTGGGTGACCATTGCGATTTTCACTGCGCGTCCTCCCAGAAGGGGCGAAATATGCACCACTGGTCAGGATACCGTCTCACGTATCTCTCAACAACCGTTGCGATCCGCTGGGTCGCGTCCCGCTCACCCCCGGCTGCCGTTGAGACATCATCTTCTATCATTATAGTGATATGGCGCCTGGAAGTCCTAATGGCAAATGCCGGTAAGAGCACGGCACCTGTCTTCAGGGCCAGGGCCGCGGGACCTCGCGGCAGGGTAACATCCTTTCCGAAGTACTTCACGCTCACCCCTTCCGCGAACTGGTCGCCGTCGATGTGGAGCGCGGCCACGCCACCCTGACGGAGGGTCCTCGCAATCCTGAGCGCGCCGGTATCCATCGAGACAACCGTGATTCCAAGCCGTTCCTTCATCTGCCTGATCAGGGGTGAAAGCGAAGGCGAGAACTGAACCCCGGCCACCGTGGTTATGCGGTAGCCCATTGCGGCGAGGGCGGCGCCTGCCAGTTCCCAACCGCCCAGGTGCGCCGTGGCAAGCACAACGCCGCGTCCGGACTGAAGAGCTGAATCGAGATTGTCTTTGCCCTCGATATCGACCATCCGGGACAGCTCGGCGGGCCTGAGGTGGGGAAGCATGAAGGTCTCCACGACGCCGCGCCCGAAGTTAAGCATGACTCTTCGCCCGGTGGTATCGAGACGGCGCGCGGCAGGCATCCCGAGGACAACCGAGAGGTTCTGCCTCAAGGCTCGCCTTCTCTTTCCCGAGAGCAGGAAATAGCCCATTCCGAGCGTCTCACCCAGTAGGTACGAGACCGGGTGCGGCAGCAGGCCGGCGAGGCTGGAGAGAAATGAATAGCGTGTCAATGGCACACTCCGTTGAAAGGACCGTACTTGCTGTATATGCCAGATTCCTGACTTTGTCAAGATTGTCGGTCCTTTGAGGAGATTTGTGACTTGACAGTAACATTCACACAGGCTTAAGGTGTGCGCGGAGGCGAACTTGGCCAAGGAAAAGATTGTCCGTTGCAGGATCCAGAGGCGGGACACCGAGACCAGCTCGGGGTCGGTCAGGTACATACCCCTCGAGATCTACGATCTCTGGAAGAACCTGATGGTCGAGAAGCACGGCTTCGATGTCGAAGAGGACTGCACTTCACTCTGGTTCGACATCGACGGTGATCCCCATGTCAACTATGCCGATACCAATTACCAGAAGGTGGTACGGCTGTCGGTCTGGGTCTATTCCGAGTCCGACGGCATGTTCCGGAAGGTAACGCGCTTCTTCCCGCTTGAAGGCTATGACGACATAAAGCCGCGCTTCCTGGCCCATTACAACGGGCACTTCTCTGACAAGCGGTTTCCGGCGAGGATCGAGGAAACCCACGGGGTCTGGCTCAAGCACCTGGAAAGGTAAGACAAGCTGCAATTTGCGGATTCCGTCGCCCGGTGCAATGTGATTTGACCTCACACCAACCCTGAATCCAACCTTGCGTTTTGCAAGCCAGACTATCCCCTTGAAACTCAACGGAGTAGGGGCTCCCTACTGCGCCTGCATTCCGCTCCCGGCTGGCATGCTTGTTGCACTCACCCAAGGGCAGAGGGTGCAAGGAACCGAACAGATTGGGGAGGTTGGGTTCATGGTTGTCTTCAACTATTCCGGGCGCGAGATCAATGCAAAGATCGTTTACTACGGTCCGGGACTTAGCGGCAAGACTACCAACTTAGAGCATATCTACGGGACAACCGCTCCGCATTTGCGGGGCAAGATGGTCTCGATGAAGACCAAGGTTGACCGGACGCTCTTCTTCGACTTCCTTCCGATCGAAGGCGGGGAGATCGCCGGCTTCAAGGTGAGATTCCTGCTTTACACCGTCCCGGGCCAGGTCTACTACAACGCCACCCGGAAACTGGTGCTCAAGGGCGCGGATGCCGTCGTGTTCGTGGCGGATTCCCAGGCCGAGGAACTCGCGGCCAACAGGGAGAGCTTCAAGAACCTCCAGGAGAACCTCAAAGAGCACGGTAAGGACATCGCGACGATCCCGATGGTGGTGCAGTATAATAAGCGGGATCTGCAGTCGATTCTGCCAGTCGACAAACTTGAGAGCGAGCTCAACAAGCGGGGAGTTCCCAGTTTCGAGTCAACCGCCACCGTTGGAACCGGTGTTTTTGAGACGCTCGGGGCGGCCACCAGGATGGTAATGGCAGAACTCCGTGAACAGCTTATTCAAGACCAGAAAAATAACGAAGAGAATTTGGACGGGCAGGAGCTTTCATTCGGTTGCGTTCCTGAGCCGAGCGAGGCCCAGGGCGAAGTGGAGCAGGGTGCACAAGACTCCTCCACGATCAAGGACAAGGTTTCTGATGTCCCCTCCCCGGGTGAAGAACCCTCTCCTGCTTCTGCTTCCACCGGTGACTCCTGTCCGTCCGTTAAACAGGCAACGGCAACTCAGACCGCTGAGGCGCCGCTTGTCTATGAACCATCACCGCGGGATCCAGAACCCGCCCCGGTAGACTGTGAGGGCGGGTCCCCGGTGACGGTTGAGGCCGGAGTGCCTGGCGGGAAGCAGATGAGAATACCCGTCAAGCTTTCCCAGGGCGGCAAGTCCGGCCATGTAGTAGTCAACCTCGCTGTCGATGTCGAGATCGTGGTCGACGGCGAGGACGAGTGAGTTTGACAGACTCCCTTCCCTGTGGTAACTTCTCCTGAACGCACAGATTGTTGACGCACGGATTATTGTCGCACAGTTTCCATTCGAATCTGAGGATGCGATATGCGAGACACAGACATCCGGGGCCTCAAGGCCAAGTTCAAGAAAAACCCGGAGGATACGGGTATTCTCCTGAACCTGGTGAGCGCCCTGCGGGCCGGCAGCAAGTACGATCAGGCCATCTCGTACATCGAGCGATACCTGGCAGGCCATCCTGATGAATTCCAGGTGCTGATTGCTTACGGTGACGCGCTGGCGGATCTTAAGACCTACGATGAAGCCGTATTGATCTTCCTGAAGGCCGCCGGCATCAAGGAGTGCGCCGCACCGCACTATAGCCTTGCCAAAGTGTATGCCCTGAGGGGCATGCATGATGAGGCGATCAAGGCGCACAACCGCGCGATCGAGATCGAGCCCGAGTGCGCCGAGGCCTACTACAGGCTGGGAATGACTTATGCGCGGAGCGAGAAGCACGAGGACGCTCTTCTCGCGTTTCAGAAGTGTCTCAAGTACGATCAGTCCTGCGCCAAGGCCCACAGCGAAATGGCATTGATATACGACAAAAAGGACAAGAAGGATCTCGCGATCATCGAGCTCCGCAAAGCGGTCGAGAAGGACGCGAGCAATGCGCAGTGGCACTGCAACCTCGGCGCGATCTATGGTGACCAGGGCATGTTCGATGAGGCAATCGAGGAATTCCGGGTCGCCATCAAACTGGGCGGTGACGGAGCCGAGGAGCATTACAACCTGGGCGTGGCCTTAAGCAACAAGGGAGACGTGGAGGAGGCGATCGACGAGTTTCTGGAGAGCCTCAAGATCGAGCCCAGGTCATCAGAGGCCTTGTTCCAGCTCGGTCACGCATATCTTCGCAAGGGCCTTCACTCCAGAGCGGTGCGCAGCTTCATCAAGTGCCTGGACATAGACGTGGACAATGCCAAGGCCTACTTCTACCTTGGCCAGGCCCATCTGGGCAAGGGAGAGGTCGATCACGCCATCGCCTCCTTCGAGCGCGCGGTTGCGATCCAGCCTTCCGACTGGCGAAGCTATTACTACCTGGGCGTGGCCTATGATCACAAGGGTGACATGCCCAAGGCAAAGGAAGCCTACAAGCGAGCAGAGAGTCTCCACAGGTGAACGCTTTCCGGAAGCTCAGGGACGTGGCCGTTCTCACACGACCGCATAACTGCCTTATCGCATTGACCTCCGTGCTGGCAGGGGCATTCCTGGCATCCGGACAGATCGCTCCGGACGCGGTGCCGGCATCCGTGATGGCTTTCTTCGTCTGCGCCGGCGCTTATGCGCTCAATGATATTTACGATGTGACGAGCGACGCAATCAACAAGCCCGGCCGGCCCCTTGTGGCCGGACGCCTGACCAGGCAGGATGCGGGTGCTCTCGTGATCGCCCTGTGGGCCCTGGGACTCGGCTTTGCAATGCTGAGCGGGTGGGAGGTGGTGCTCTTCTGCACGGGCTGGATGGCTGCGCTGTGGCTTTACTCCTGGAAGCTCAAGACCCTTGGGTTAGTCGGGCACGTCGCGGTGAGCGCCGTCGCCTCATCAGGATTTCTCCTCGGAGCCATGACCGGAGGCAATGCTCGCGCAGGGTTGATGCCTTTTTCGATTGCCATGCTCTTCCATCTTGCACGAGAGATAGCCAAGGGTGTGAGCGATGCTCGCGGAGACCGTGCCGCGGGTGTTCCGACACTTGCGGTCCGGTTGGGGGTAGATCGATCGCTTAAGGTCGCCTTGTGGTGTATCGGTGGTGTGATCGTCTTGAGCCTCGTGCCATATGTGTTCCGGTTGTATGGTTATCTCTATTTACTCCCGGTGGTACTTGTGGTATACCCGCTCCTTGCGATCTGCATATTGAAGATCATCCGCGCGGGGAATGACACAGCCGCTGTGGAACGTGTCTCGGGAGCGGTAGCCACGCTGCTCAAGGCCGCGATGCCCGCCGGCCTTGTGGCTTTCTTTCTTGCCGGGGTATAGGATGCCGGAGCAATAGGAGAGACAGTGCCTGAAGTCCTGAAAGCCGTGATCATCGGGCTGGTCCAGGCCCTGACCGAGTTCCTGCCCGTGAGTTCCAGCGGGCACATGGTCATCGCCAAGACCTTCCTGGGCATGGAAGAGGTTGGGATAACCCTGGAGGTGGTGACCCACCTGGCGACGGCACTCGCCGTAATAGTCTACTTCAGGAAGCGCATCGTCTCGATCCTTGGCGCGGTTGTGAAGGCGGTTCTGGCCGGTCCCGGGAACCTTGTGGAAAGCCAGGCGGCAGACTTCAAGCTCTTCCTCTTCATTATCCTGGCTTCAGTGCCCGCCGCCTTTGTGGGCCTGCTAATACGCGATCAGGTGGGCCGCCTTTTCGAGGATGTCACCACCACCGCCATAATGCTGATCTTCACCGGGGTATTTGTCTTGGTCTCGGGTAGGCTTGCGAAGTCGATCGCGTCGATCGGTAAAGTCGGATCGTAGCC